>CAYZFV010000335.1:0-3908 GCA_964477765.1 uncultured Candidatus Kuenenia sp. | reverse complement strand
AGACGGCGGCGTTATGCACGTCGATCGATCGTTGCAGGCTGCCGTCCGCCACGTTCCAGAGCTTGACCGACCGGTCGTAGCCGGCCGTCGCCAGCGTCGCCTCGTCGGGAGACAGCTCGGCGTCGTAGATCAGATCACGGTGCCCACCAAACGCCATCAGCAGGGTGCCATTCGCGGCGTTACGGATCTCCGCGACACCCCGCAGCCCCGTGATGCCGCCGGCCACGACGAGACGCGTGCCGTCACGATTGAAATGCAGCGCTTTCACGACGGCCGGGCCATCGAAAATGCTCACGAGGGGCTTGCCCACCGGCCGGCCGGCTTCGAGTCGAAACACGCTGACATCGCCGCCGGTCGCCACCGCCAGCCGGCTGCCGTCGGCAGTCACCGCCGCCGCCGTCACCGGCCGCGGGCCCGAGGAGGCCGGCAACTTCGGCACCACGAGCGTCTCCAGAATCGACGTGTCGCTGGCCGGTGGCGTGGCCCCGGCGGCGATCCAGGCCTTGAGCGTGGCCAGTTCGGCCGCCGGCATCTGCGGCTGATCGAGCGGCGGCATGTGGTCGGCATCGGTGCTCTCAATCCGCCGGATCAGCATCGACCCGGCCGGATCACCCGGCGCGATCGCCCCCCCCTCCCCCGCGCCGCCCCCCGCGAGCGTCGCAAACCGCTCCACCGAAAACTCCGCCTCGGCATCCCGATCATTGTGGCACCCCGCGCAGTACGTCCGCAAAATCGGCGCCACCTCCTGCTCATAAGAAGGAGCCGCAAAAGCCTGCGATGTCATGCCGAGCAGCGTCGCTGATAGCACCGCTCCGATGAGCATGTCCGATTGTCTGCCCGCGCAACGCGAGGGGTTGCCCGTGCCAATCGAGCGGCGTAGGAAACCGAGCGCAGCCAGGATGGCGGAAGCGAGGTTTCCTCCGAGCGAGCGAAGGGCAGGATGCCCGCAGCGAGCGTCCGGCGAGATGGCACGGGCTACCCCGGCCCCCCACACGTGAACCACATGACTCTCGGAAAGACCCATAATCAGTGCCTAAAAAGGAATTCGCGGCTCGTCAACAACGACCAATACATGTCTTCCACGACGCTCCGCCGCTCTTCCGGCGAAGCGGCCGTGAGCATCTCTTCAAACGGCTTGCGTTCCGCTTCCGTCGGCGGCCGGGAGAGCGCGAGCAGCCACGCCTGGTCGACCAGTTCGGCCGGCGTCGGCTCGGTGGCGAGCACCTCCGTGATGCGGCCGGCCTTTGCCGCCAGCTTGTCGTTGAGCGTCGAGCCATTCGAGAGGTGAAGCACCTGCACAAGGCTCGGCTGGTTTGACCGCTCGCATTCGCAGGCGATTTCCCGGGCGTTGCGGCCGAAGGTGGCGAGGAAATAGTTGCGGACGGCCGAGTCGCGAAGTTGGAGGGCCCGCGTGTCGGTGCCGTAGCCCTCGGTCTTCTGCGTCGAGCCGTCGGCCATCACGATCTCGGTGTAGCGGTCGCGCACGCCCGTCACGTCGGCGATCGCGTCGGAGAGCACCTCGGCCATGAGTCGCTTGGGGTAGGTGCGGGAAAACCAGCGGTGGTCGTCACGATTCTCCGGCAACGGCGTGGCCGAGCGGGCGTAGGTCTCCGAAAGCATGATCAGCCGCATGAGCGACTTGAGGTCGTAGCCCGCCTCGATCGTTGCGTCGGCGAGGGCGGCCAGTAGCGGCTCGTTGCTCGCCGGGTTGGTGGCTCGCATGTCGTCGACCGGCTCGACGAGGCCGAGCCCGAAGAAGTTGGCCCACACCCGATTGGCGATGGCCCGCGTGAAGTAGGGATTGGCCGGATCGGTGAGCCATGCAGCCAGCGGCTCGCGACGATCGCCCGGGTCGTCCATCGACAGCGGCTCGCCATCGAGCGGAGCGGGTGGCTGCGGCCTGCCGGTCTTCGGCTGCATCAGGTCGCCACGCGGCTCGACGTAGAGCGTCCGCATGCCGTCGCCGTTGCGTGCCTCGCCCCCCCAGCCCTTCGTGCGGACACGCGCGAAAAGATTCGCGAAGGCGTAGTATTGGTCGTTGGTCCACTTTTCGAGCGGGTGGTTGTGGCACTTCGCGCAGTTGATCGACAGGCCGAGGAAGGCCTGGCTCACGTTCTCGGCCACGGTCTCCGGATCCTGATGGACGGCGAAAAAGTTGGTCGCGCCGTTGTCGAAGCTCGAGCCGCGGGCCGTCACCAGTTCGCGGACAAACTCGTCCCACGGGGCGTTGGCGGCGACATGATCGCGGACCCAGCGGTAGTAGGCATCGACCGCCTTCGGCCGCAGCTTCTCGCCGTTCACGAGCAGGATGTCGCACCATTTATAGGTCCAGTAGTCGATGAACTCGGGCCGGGCGAGGAGGAGGTCGATCAGCCGCTCCTTTTTAAGTGGTGCCGAGTCGGTGAGATACCGCTGCACCTCCTCGGGCGTCGGCAGCCGACCGATCGTGTCGAGGAACGCCCGCCGCACAAACGTCGCATCGTCGCACCGCGGCGCGGGGGCGAGCCGCAGTTCGCGCAGCTGTGCGAGATTGAGGTCGTCGATCAGATTGGCCCGCGGGGCCGCGGCATAGACCGACTCGGCGACCTCATAGGGAAACGGCACGACCACCCGCGCGACGGCGATCTGCGAGGAAAACCAGGCGGTCACGGCTCCTTCGCCGTGGCCGATCACGCTGACCGTTCCTGTCGGGTCGACCGTCGCCACGCTCTCGTCGGCCGACGTGAACCGGGCCCAGTGCGTGACATCGCGGGATGATCCGTCGCTGTAGCGGGCGGTCACCGCCAGCTGTAGCGACTCACCGACCGCCGCGGTCTGCCGCGCCGGCGCGAGGTCGATCGCATCGAGCGTCTTTTCGCCCACCTGCGGCCCCGGGCAGCCGGCCTCGATCCAGGCGGCGAGCACGTTGTAGTCGTCGCTGCCGACGTCGAGCCGCTTGCCCCCTTTGTGCGGCAGGGCCATTGTGGGCTTGGTGAGCAGCAGGCTCGCGCCCGGATCGGCAGAATCGATGCGGCGGCCGCGGGCGTCGCGGGTGATCGCCAGGAAGTCTGCCGCCGGGTCGTAGCCGAAAAGCGACAGGCGAAATCCTTCCTTGCCGGCGATCGCGCCGTGGCAGCCGCCACCGTTGCAGCCGGCCTTCGAAAGGATCGGCACGATGTCGAGTTCGAAGCTCGGCTCACGGGCGTCGGCCGACAAGCAGATGGCGACCAGCCCCACCACGAGCAAGCCCACACGAAAGCGGCAGTGGCTCATGCAAACAGCTCCTTGATCGGGGTGGTGCCAAAATCGGTGAGCGCAAACGGGCGGCCGGCGGGCCCCGGGAGATGCTGCTCGTGGTCGAGGCCGAGCGAGTGAAAGATCGTGGCCACGAGGTCGCCCGGCTTCACAGGCCGCTCGGCGGGAAACGCGCCGATGGGGTCGCTCGCCCCCACGACCCGCCCTCCCTGCACGCCGCCTCCGGCGAAGGAGCAGGTGAAGACCTGCGGCCAGTGGTCGCGACCGCCGGCGGGATTCACCTTCGGCGTGCGGCCAAACTCCGAGAGCCCGGCGACGAGCGTGTCGTCGAGAAGGCCGCGATCGTGCAGATCGGCGATCAGCGCGGAATAGCCCTGGTCGTACATCGGGCAGACGATGTTTTTCATGCCCTCGATCGAGGTGAACGGCTTCGAGCCGTGGATGTCCCACGTGATCTCGTCAAACACGGTGAGAAAGGTATTGATCGTGACGAACCGCACGCCGTTTTCGACCAGCCGCCGGGCGAGCAGGCAGCACTGGCCGAAGCGGTTCATGCCGTATCGTTCGCGGACAGCCTCCGGCTCCTTCGAAAGGTCGAAGGCCTCGCGGGCCTGCGGGCTCGTCATCAGGCGGTAGGCGGCCTGGAAGTTGTCGTCGAGGAGGCGGGCATCCTC
>CAYZFV010000334.1:0-3729 GCA_964477765.1 uncultured Candidatus Kuenenia sp. | reverse complement strand
ATCGGCGGGAGCGGCCGGCTCGAGGCCCGCCCGCCGCATGGCGGCCAGCAGAAAACCGGCGATCGCCGTCTGTGACCAGACCGGATGCTCGACGGCCGGTGGTTCGACCGGTTCGACCGGCTGCCAGGCCCAGTGGCGGCGGCGGTCGGCAAGCTTGGCGGCCCAGGTTTCGGCGGCAACGTCGGCCGCAGCCGCCGGTTCTGCCGGCAGGCCGGGCAGCCCGAGGGCCACCCAGTGCTCGAGATCGGCAATCGCCCGGTCGGAGAGCCGGTCGGCTCCTTGCGGCATCTCGCGGTCGGCCACCTCGTGCCGCACCAGTTGCAAGAGCAGGCTCTCGGCTGGCGTGGCCGGGTCGATCACCGCGCCGCTGTCGCCACCGGCGTCGAAGCCGGCCCGGGAATCGAGCCGCAGCCCCCCCTCGGCCGCATCGCCGGCATGGCACTCAAAGCAGTGCTCGACCAGTAGCGGCCGGATCCGCGACTCAAAAAGCTCCTCCGGCGGAACGGCTGCCGCGTGCTGACTCTGAAAGACGACAGCCGCGACCGCGGCAACGAGCCGCAGCCATCGACGGTGTTCCTGCGCTCCTGAACTCCGCATCGCACATACCTCAGCCGATATTTCGCAACTCTTCGAACATTATCTATATTTCGTCCACTTAGTCTACTAATTTGTGGCTTTTTGATCGGCAGACCGCTTTTCCTGTCTCGCCGGCGGCCACTTGGCAGGTACATTCCCGGCTTCACATCAAGACTCCCCGAAACCAGAAATCCCAGAAAAAATAGGATCGACCGCATGAAGCTCATCCGCTTTCTGTCCAACGGCCGCGAACACATGGGCCGGCTTCACGACGACGGCCATGCCACCCTGCTCGCGGGCGACCTGTTCGCCGCCGCGGGCCTGCACGACACCGGCACCACTGCTCAGATCGACAAACTCCTGGCCCCGGTCGAGCCCCGCGACATCCTCTGCATCGGCCTCAACTACAAGAAGCACGCCGCCGAGAGCGGGGCGGAGCCGCCCGCGCACCCGGTGCTCTTTCTCAAAAACTCGGGCGCGGTGCAAAACCCGGGTGACCCGATCGTGCTGCCCCGCCGGCTCCGCAGCGACGAGGTCGATTATGAGTGTGAGCTGGCCGTTGTGATCGGGAAACGCTGTCACAACGTTGCCCGGGCCGACGCGCTTGCGCATGTGCTCGGCTACACCTGTGCCAACGACGTCTCGGCTCGCGACTGGCAGAAGAAGGGGGGGGGAGGGCAGTGGTGCCGCGGCAAGACCTTCGCCACGTTCTGCCCGCTCGGCCCCGCGCTCGTCACCACCGACGAGATTCCCGATCCCAATCAGCTCGGCATCCGCACGGTTCTCAATGGCGAGACGATGCAGGACTGGCACACGAGCGACATGATCTTCGACGTGCCGACCCTGATCGAGTTTCTGTCGGCCAGCATGATTTTGAACCCGGGCACGGTAATCCTCACCGGCACGCCGCACGGCGTCGGCTTCGCCCGCACCCCGCCGGTGTTTCTCAAGCCCGGCGACAGCGTGACGGTCGAAATCGACGGCATCGGCCAGCTGACCAACCCGGTGGTCGAAGAGGCCTGACGCGATCCCTCGCCTTGACTCATGTGGCACTTTGACGTACAAATGGATCAGACGTAAGACGCCTCCTCCGTCATTCGGAGCCTTAGCCGTGGCAGCGACCAACGATGCGCGCATCAACTTTCGATTGAGCGGCGACTTGAAAAAGACGATCGAAGACGCCGCTGCCGAAATGGGCCAGTCGATCAGTGATTTCGCGGTCTCGACCCTTGTGCAAGCAGCCCGTCAGATTCTCCGTGACCAGGAAATCACCCGCCTGAGTCAACGCGATCGGCAACGATTCGTGGAACTGCTCGATGATACATCGAGCAGGCCGAACAAGGCGTTGCTGGCAGCGGCCAAGCGATACAAGAAACAGGTCGGCTGATGGCCGCCTGGATCATCCGCCGCCTTGAAAAGCGGCACGATCGATCGGCCTTTGCCTGTGGCCAGCCATTGCTCGACGAATGGCTGAGCGATCGGGCTGGCCAGTTTGACCGTCGCGATCTTTCACGGACGTTCGTGGCAACGCGACCAAATGAGATAATCGTTCGCGGGTATTACGCGCTGTCGACGCATCGTGTGGTGTATGACGCCTTGCCAATCGGTGAGGCGAGGGCACTGCCGCGGCTCGATGTACCCGTTGTGCTGATCGGTCGCCTTGCCGTGGATCGCAGCGTACAGGGTCAGGGTTTGGGCGGCATGCTGCTGATCGATGCCCTCCGTCGGTCGGTCCAGATCTCGGCGGAGGTCGGTATTCGGGCGGTCGAGGTCGATGCGATTGATGAAGCCGCTCGACGTTTCTACATGAAATTCGGCTTCCGCCCGCTCCTCGATGATCCCCGGCATCTATTTTTACCGCTGCACGAGATTCGCAAACTCGGGCTCGATGCGGAACATTCATAGATTCATCGCGCGGGCGTTGCTCGGCGATGCTCACACCATCGCCACGGCGCGGATCGGCGAGCCGTCGCGGCCGGCGAAGTTGAGCGGGAAGCCGATGAAGGTGATCGCATCAGGCACCTGATCGAGATGGGCCAGCGATTCGACCACCACGATCTCGGCCTCTTTGGCCAGCAGGATGTGGTGCACTTCGTACCAGTCGCGGCTCGGCGTGGGCGTATCCATGCCGAGCAGCCGGATGCCGCGGCTCACGAGATAGCGGGCTGCCTCCTGCGTCAGTGACGGAAAGTCGCCGTAAAAATTGTCGGCCCCAAACTGCCGATGCCACCCGGTCTCAAAGATGATTTTCGCGCCGCGCGTCAGCACGGCCTCGTGGGGCCGGAAATCCTCCGGGGTGATCTCCTCCCGGGGCTTCTTCGGAATCCGCAGCACAGTTGCCGGCCCGTAGAACCAGTCGAGCGGCATCTGGTCGAGCGTCTTGCCGTCGTCGAGGAAGTGATACATGGCATCGAGGTGAGTCCCCTGATGGGTCGACATCGACACCTGCGTGATGTTGTAGCGGAGCGTGGCCGTCGTACCGTGGGGCACGATCGACAGCTTGGGATCCATCGGGAAGGTCTGCTGCCCGTGGACCAGCGGATGGGAAAGATCGACAAGCGGCATGGCGCGATTCCTGTCGGGCGCGGGGGTCAGGATCCGGTGATCGGCTTCGATGCGTAGGGCTCACGGCCGACGAGCAGGCTCGTCATGCCGAGGTCGGCCACGAGATTGGCGCCGGTGATCGCCCGCGCCGCATCGGAAAGCAGAAAGACGGTCGCATCGGCAATCTCTTCCGGCTCGATCGGCCGGCCACCGGGAATCTGCGACCGCCAATAGTCGAGACAGGCCTGCTCGCTGGGCGCGGCGGCGACAAGCCCCTCCCAGATCGTGGTGCGGCAGAGGCCGGGGGAGAGGAGGTTGACCCGCGCGCCATGTGGGGCCAGCTCCACCGCCGCCGCCTTCGTGAAGCCGACCATGCCATGCTTGGCCGCGTCGTAGGGCGCCGCCCCCGCGACCGCGGCCAGCGTGTGTGTGCTGGCGATCTGCACGACCCCCCCGCCGGCCGGCTGCTGGGACACCATCTGCCGGGCGGCGAACTGCGTGAGGAAAAACGAGCCCTTCAGATCGATGTCGAGGACCCGATCCCACTCGGCCTCGGTCACCTCCAGAAAAGGCTTCACGAAGTTGACGCCGGCGTTGTTGACGAGGCCG
>CAYZFV010000333.1:0-3494 GCA_964477765.1 uncultured Candidatus Kuenenia sp. | reverse complement strand
CGCCGCAGATCGAGGAGGAGTTGGAACACTACATCGACGAGTCGCATGCCACGGCGCTGGCCATCATTCCGCTTGAGAAGCCGCGGCCCACGCCGGTGGTGAAGCCCGGGGGTGTCGATGCGGTGGCGGTGGCCAAGGCCGAGGCACCAGACAAGATGGCGCCCGAGCCGATCGGGGCACTTGTCGCCGAGTGGTTCACCGCCAGTTCATTCGACGGCGGCAAGCGGCCGCGGGTCGAACTCGTGGCCGAGCATGGCAAGGTGGCGATCTCCAATGCCATCGATCACACCAGCCTGCCCTTTTATTCGGTGCTCAACGCGCTCGGAAAATTGCGGGCCCTCACCACGGCCCGCAATCTGCCGCGAACGGTGTTGGCGGGGCTGGCGGCGTTGGCGGCGATCGCGGCGCTGATTTTGATTCCGGCCGACCTGCGGCTGGAGGGGAAGGGCACGCTCGAGCCGGTCCACCGCCGCGACGTGTTTGCCGAGATCGACGGCGTGGTGGAGCGGCTGGAGACGAGCCTCGACCACGGGGCCGGTGTGGAGGAGGGGCAGCTGCTGGCAGTGCTCCGCAACACCGATCTCGAGGTGGCGATCACCGACGTGCTCGGCCGCAAGGCGTCGAGCGAAGAGCAGCTGGTGGCCACGCGGCGGGCGATGCTCGAGGAGACAAAGATCACGGCTGACGAGCGGGCACGGATGGCCGGCCGCGCGGCGCAGCTCGAGCGAGAGATCGAGAGCCTGGCCACGCAGCTGGTGCTCTATGAAACGAAGAAGAAGGACCTCGAGGTTCGCAGCCCGATCGACGGCGTGATCGTGACCTGGCAGGTCCGTGATCGGCTGCTTCTGCGGCCGGTGGAGAAGGGGCAGGTGCTCATGCGGGTGGCCGACAAGACGGGCCCGTGGGAGCTGGAGGTACACATGCCCGATGATCGGCTCGGCTACGTCAACCGGGCGCTGGCCGAGGCCCAGGCGGAGGGCCGGGAGCTGGAAGTCGATTACATCCTCGCCACCGATCCCGGCACCCGGCATTACGGCACCGTCAAGGAGATCCATGAGCAGGCCGAGGTCCGCGGGGAGCAGGGCAACACGGTGCTCGTGCGGATCACGATCGACCCCACGCGGCATGAGAAGGAAGAGCTTGGTGCCGGGGCGAGCGTGACGGCCCGCATCAACTGCGGGAAGCGGTCGCTCGGGTTTGTGTGGTTCCACGACGTGCTGGCGTTCATCCAGTCGCAGGTCTTCTTCCGGCTTTGGTAACAGGGCTTTTGTAACTGGGGCATCGTCTATGACGCGGATGCAGTGGGTCGGCATGATGACGGTGGTGGTGCTCGCCGCGGCGGCGATGCGAAGCGGGCAGGCCCAGCCGGCGGCGCAGCCTGAGCCGGTGCTCACGAATTGCCTGGTGTCGCTCGTCGAAGAGGCGAAGGTGCCGGCCCGCGAAGCGGGGGTGTTGTTGGAGCTGGTCATTCGCGAGGGGGATGGTGTGCGAGCAGGCGAGGTGATCGCCCGGATCGACGACAACCAGGCCCAGATGGAGAAGCGACGGGCGAAGGCCGAGCACGACCAGGCGGCGGCCAAGGCGGAGAGCGATGTCGATGTTCGCTATTCGATCGCGGCGGAGCAGGTGGCCGAGGCGGAGCATCAGAAGGCGCTTGAATCGCATGCCAAGGTGCCGGGGAGCGTGACCGAGGTGGAGCGGAATCGGCTCAAGCTCAATCATCAAAAGGGGGAGTTGCAGATCGAGCAGGCCCAGCTTGAGCATCGGATGAACGGGTTGGCCGCGGCGAGCAAGGGCGTGGAGCTGGAGGCGGCCGAGAATGCGATCGAACGGCGGCTGATCAAGTCGCCGCTCGATGGCGTGGTGGTGCAGATCTTTCCGCAGAAGGGGGAGTGGATGCAGCCGGGTGATCCGCTGGCCCACGTGGTGCGAACCGACAAGCTCCGCGTGGAGGGATTTGTGAATGCCGGCCAGTGGAATGCCGATGACGTGCGGGATCGGCCGGTGACGGTGGAGGTGCAGCTGGCCGGCGGTCGCCGCGAATCGTTCGCGGGGCGGATCGTGTTTACGAGCCCGCTGGTGCAGGCGGGCAACAACTTCCGCGTCGTCGCCGAGGTCGACAACCGCCAAAACGCCGACTCCGAAAGGTGGCTGCTGCGGGCGGGTCAGTCGGCGACGATGACGATTCACTCCACGCAGAGCCCCTTGCCCCCGGTTCACAAAAAGTAAGGAGGACAGGTTTCCAACCTGTCCTCCACATCATGTCCACCGCCGCCGACACATTTCGATCCAGCACCACACGCCCCGTCGGGCTCAAACGGCGGGGCGACATCATCACCAATCGGCAGGTCTACCAGGGGCAGGCCTGGTTTGTGGTGAAAGACCCGATCTCGCTCCACTACTTCCGGTTTCGGCCGGAGGAATACGCCCTGCTCGACATGCTCGATGGAGAGGCGAGCCTCGACGATCTCAAGGATCAGTTTGAGGCCAAGTTTCCCCCCCGGCGGATCACGGCCGACGAATTGGCAAGGTTTATCGGCACACTGCATCGCTCCGGCCTGGTGATCGGTGATCGCCCGGGGCAGGGGCCGCAGCTCTTCGAGCGGCGGCGGCAGCGGCTCTGGAAGGAGTGGATGGCGTGGCTGTCGAACATCATGGCGCTGCGGTTTCGCGGGATCGACCCCGACCGGATCCTGGCGAGGCTCGACCCGTGGTTTGGCTGGCTGTTCACGCCGCCGGCCATGGTCGCGGCCATGATCCTGGCTGCCAGTGCGCTCTTGCTGGTGCTGGTGAACTTTGATGCTTTCCAGGGCAAACTGCCGGAATTTCACCAATTTTTTGCTGCGGGCAATTGGTTCTATCTCGCGATCGCGTTGGGCGTGACCAAGATCATCCACGAGTTTGGTCATGGTCTGTCCTGTAAGCACTACGGTGGCGAGTGTCACCAGATGGGGGTGATGCTGCTGGTGCTCACGCCCTGCCTCTACTGCGACGTGTCCGACAGCTGGATGCTGCCGAGCAAGTGGAAGCGGGCGGCGATCGGGGCGGCAGGAATGTATGTCGAGGTGATCATCGCCTCGATCGCCACCTGGCTCTGGTGGTATTCCCATCCCGGCATCTTCAACAAGATGTGCCTCGACGTGATGTTCGTGTCGAGTGTGTCGACCATCCTCTTCAATGCCAACCCGCTGCTGCGGTTCGACGGCTACTACATCCTTTCCGACATCCTCGAGATTCCGAATCTCCGGCAGAAGGCGACCACGATCCTCAGTCGGCTGGCGAATCGCTGGTGCCTGGGCATCAAGCAGCCCGAAGACCCGTTCTTGCCGCAGCGAAATCGGGGGCTGTTCGCCCTGTATGCCGTGGCGTCGAGCCTCTACATGTGGGTCATCACGCTCTCGATTTTCCTCTTCACCTGGAACGTCTTCAAGCCGTATCGGCTGGAGGGGCTCGGGCGGTTGCTCGCCGGGATGGCGGTCTACGGCTTGGTGGTG
>CAYZFV010000332.1:0-25989 GCA_964477765.1 uncultured Candidatus Kuenenia sp. | reverse complement strand
CCGGCGGCGGGTGCCGGTCTGGAGCCAGGCGGCGGTGGCCGCGATCGTGCTGATCGCGTTGGCAGGCCGCACGGCCGCCCGGAATATCGAGTATCTCTCCTCGGATACCATCTGGCGGCAATCGCTGGCATTCGACTCCGCCAACGAACGGGCCGCCATCAATCTTGCCACAGCGGCCCTCGACAACGACAGCGCGGATGAGGCCAGCCGCCTGCTCGCCGGCGTGAACCCGTGCGGCCGTTACCGGCTGGCGGTGCTCAGCAACACCGCCCGGCTGGCGATCAAGACAGGCCGGCTTGCCGATGCCGTGGCAGCCTACGATGCCTTTCTTGCCGACAAGCCGGATGATGCCGAGATTCATGCGGTGCGTGGCTCGGTGCATCGCCGCCGCGGCGACCTGCCGGCCGCCGCCGCCGATGTGGAGCGGGCCTTAACGCTCGACGCCGAGGTCCCGATCGCCTGGACCACGCGCGGTGATCTGCTGATCGACGCCGGAAAGCCCGCCGAGGCAATCGCCTGTTTCCAGCGCAGCCTCGCGATCGACCCCGACCGCTGGGCGGCCTGGTCGAGTCTGGGGGTGGCCTTCCAGCAACTTGGCCGCACCGCCGAAGCACTGGCCGCGTTTGGGCGGGCGATCGCCGTCAAGCCGACCGAGGCCGAGCCGTACTACAACCGCGGCAATCTCTTCGCTGCCGAAAACCGGCTGGAACAGGCGGGGGTCGACTATGGCCGGGCGCTCGCCTGCGATCCTTCCTATCTGGATGCCATCCACAATCGCTGCGTGGTGCTGGCCCGCCTTGGCAACCTCGAGCAGGCCCGGGGCGATTTGAAACTGTTCCTGCGGCTGGGTGGTCGGCCGTCAGCGGCGCTTGCGGAGTTGCTCGCCCCCGAATCCGCCGGGAATGGTCGTTCCTCGGGCAAGTCGTCAGGCGAGGAGGTTGTACCGCAGGATGCACCGTAGGGCGCTGAAGCCGTCTTTCCAGTTGATCTTCTTGCCTTCGGCGTATGTGCGGCCGGAGTAGCTCACCGGCACCTCATAGATCCGGCAGCGGAGTCGGGCCACCTTGGCGGTCACTTCCGGCTCGAAGCCGAAGCGGTCTTCGCGGAGTGAAATCTGCCGCAGGATGTCGCGGCGAAACATCTTGTAGCAACATTCCATATCGGTGAGGTTGAGATTGCAGAGCATGTTGCTCAGGGTGGTGAGCAGCCAATTGCCGACGGAATGCCAGTAGTAAAGCACGCGGTGGGCCTCTCCGAGAAACCGCGTGCCGAAGACCACGTCGGCCCGGCCGTCGAGGATCGGCTGGAGGAGCCGGGTGTACTCCCGCGGGTCGTATTCCAGGTCGGCATCCTGCACCACCACGATATCTCCGGTCGCCTCGGCGAAGCCTGTCCGGAGCGCCGCTCCTTTGCCCCGATTGACCTCATGGAAACGCACGATCAGGTCGCTCCGCTCCTGAGCGATCGCGGTGAGCCATTCCCGCGAGCCGTCGGTGGAGCGGTCATCGACAAACACGATCTCCCGCGCCACATCGGCCGGCAGCGGCGCCTCTTCCACCCGCGCCAGCACGACCGGCAGGAGGGATCGCTCGTTGTAGACGGGGATCACGATCGAGAGCTTCATGCCGGGAATCTACACCGCGAACGCCGGATTGAAACCTCTTTCGCACGGTCTGCCGATTCCTCATCGATTCATAATGATTCAATGAGACTCTGTCCTGTGAGCCGTCCGTTGGTACCGCTATTTCCCCAGCCCGCCGCAGGTTTTTGACTGCTTCCCTTACTCTTCATCGGCATGGCCTCGCTCGGTCCCGGGTCCATGCTCGTTCGCAGGGTCGAACTCGATGACGACGAGCGGTGGACAGTGACCATCGGCTTGTCGCTGATCATCATTTATCTGCTGGCGTTTGCCGGCTATCTGGTAGATGCCCCGGCCCAACTCGCTTTGGTAATCATGGCCGCTTGCGCGGCCTGCTGCTGGGCGGGCAGACGCTCCTTGCAGGTGATGCTGTCAAGCAAGATCGGTGCAGCGCAGGCCATCGGCCTCGGCCTTGTGGTAGTTCATGGGCTGCTGCTTGATGCCTCAATCCGCAACTACAACGGCCTTCTCTGGGCCGGCGACTGGTATGAGCATTACGAACGGGCGATGTTTTTCATCCTGCGGCCCGACGCACGACAAGCCAGGTTTCTTACCTATCTCCCCCAACCATATCTTCTCCCCGCGCGGCCGCCCATGATGAATATTTTGGCCGCGGAGGCCTTGTCGGTCGGGCCGCCGGCCTTTTCCTCATTCCAGGCCGTCTCAACAGTGCTCAGTAGCTGGGCCTGCGTCCCCGCAGTCGCGCTCGCCGGCCGGCTTGCCCGGGCGCTGGCGCTCCGCCCCACCAACGCTACATACGCTGCCGCTGCCGGCCTCATCGTGCTGCCGGCGTGCGCGCAAAACATCACCTTCCCATGGACAAAAATGCTGACCGCTTTTTTCGTGCTGGCGGCAATCCTCATGCTGTTTCGGGAGAAGGTGGCGGTGTCCTGGATGCGGCTGGTCTTGGCCGGACTCTTTTTGGGGGCTGCGCTGTCCGTCCACTATTCAGCGGCCGTGTTCGCCCTGCCAATCGGCATCGCGGTCACGCTCCGCGCCGCCCGGTCGGGCCGTGGCGCCGTTGCCGCTGCGGCTCTGGCGGTACCGGCCGCCTTGGTGCTCCTACCCTGGCTCGGCTACTCGCTGGCGGTGTTTGGTGCGGGCTCCACTTTTGGATCAAACACCACGGTGACCGACGCGGCCGGCCTCGGGCCGGTTGAAAACGGTCTGAAGATCCTTCTCAATATCCGCGACACCGTGATTCCACACTTTCTTCGCGCGTCGCCTCCCCTCATGAAAGACCTGATGCAGCAGGGCAACCACGCGGCGAGGATCCGCGATTGGTGGTTTGCGCCATTGCAGGTCAACTTTCCGATGGCGATCGGCACGATCAGCCAGTTGATCGTGGTTGCGGCAATCGCATCATATCGCCGTTGGCCGGTTGCGGTGCGACACTTGATGGGACCGTGGATTCCGGTGCTGGGAGTGGCCGGCGTGTTGGGAGTCGCCGTACACGGGGCACGAGATACGCTCGGTTTGGCCCACATTTGCCTTCAACCGCTCATCCTCTTCGCTGCTGCCGCGGCCGCGGTGGCGTTGCCGCGGCTCCCGGTTTGGGTCCGCATGGCTGCCATTCTGGGGCTGGGATGGGACTACGTTCTCGGCGTCATCCTCCACTTCCGCCTGGAAGCGCTGCTGATCAAGGTGATGCCGATCGTCACTGCAAACGGTGCATCCGATTTTGGCAATGCCTTCAAGGTCGGCGGGGCAGCCACGATGAACGCATATCTCAAGGAGTCGGCCCATCTCACGTTTATGGGCGACGGTTCCGGAGAGCCGCTGTGGTTTCTCGTGGCTGCGGCGGGCGTGGGATTCATTTCCCTCGCGATTGTCGCCAGGTGGGCGCTTCAATCGCCGCAAACCCCGGGCCATTCCTCCGCCGCTGAACCACCGAAGACCGATATCACATGAACGAATTGCTGGCCATCGGCCTCGGTATCGGCGGTCTTTTTCTGCCGGGGTTCGCCGTAGCGCGGGCCTGCCGGATGCCGTGGACGGTGCTCTCGGCGTTTCCGCTGAGTTGCCTGCTCATCGGCGTGGGCATTTCTTGGGCCGCGATCATCGGCATTCCGATCACAATGGCTTCCATCGGCTGCTTTCTGGCGGCGGTCTCGGTTCTTTCGCTCATCGCTCACCGTCTCCGCAACGGAGACGACTCGGTCGCGGTTCTCATACCCGGCCGATCGCCCACGGCTTTGGCATGCTGGCTCACCTGGTCGGGTCTCGCGCTCATCTCCGGGGTTGCCGGTTTTCGAGCGGCCGTGTTTCCGCTGGCCGGGTTTGACACTCTCTTTCGCTGGGATCTGCTGGCTCGGCAACTCTTCATCCACCACTCGCTCGATTTTTATCCACCCCGTGCAGCCGACCATTTTCTCCTCTATCCCTATGTCGACTCCATTCCGCCGCTCACGTCGGGCATCTTTTGGTGGCTTTATGAAATGGTCGGCGCACCGATGCCTGCGATGACCGCGATTTCCGTGACCGCGCAGTTCATCTGCTGTTGTGGCCTGACGTGGCAGGCGGCAAAACTGCTGACAGGTCACCAACAGCCGCCTGCCGCAGCCGCGTTGCTGGCGGCCAGCCCACTTTTCATCCAGGCGGTGACGATCGGGCAGGAGACGGGCTGGACGGCCATTTCAGTCGCCGGCCAGGCGGCGGCGGTGCTGGCCGCGACGCGACAGCCAAGGCGCGGGCTCGCGGTCGTGGCCGGCCTCTACGCCGGCATCGGATGCCTGGCGCGAGACTATGGGCCGGCGCTTGCCATCTGCGGCCTTCTCGGCTTGGCGTGGGGCAAGCAGACACGTCATCTCGTTCCTGCATTTCTTCTCGCCACGGCCGTGTCCTGCGGGGCATGGTATGGCCGCACGTGGCTGCTCACAGGCAACCCGGTCTACTCCAATCCCACTCCGCTGGGGTTCCCGGGAAACCCGGTCCATGTCGGCATCATGCGGCAATATGCCGCGATCCTGTCGCCGTATCGGTGGCCTGCAGCCACGACACTCGACGTCTTCTTCACATTTCTCTCAGGGGCGGGCGTTCTCATTGTCGCAGGCGGCCTCGGGGTCGCCGCGATCGGCCGTCGGAGCCTACCGTTTCTTGGAACGGCCATCGTCATCTCCCTCCTCTGGTTATGGTCGGCGGCCTACACAGCGGGGGGCCCGCTTTACAGCCTTCGGGTGCTTGCCCCCGTCTGGGTGATTCTCGGAATTCTGGCCGGTGCGGCCATCACCTCCGTCGAGGCATGGCTGGCAAGGCTGTCGTGTCCAAGGGCCCTTGGAGCGCTGCCGCTGATCCTGTGGGTCGGATGGGGCCTCGCGGCAGCCGCGGCCCACCCTTACAGACCGCTTGATGCGCTCGACGCGTGGAACAGCGTGCGACCGCAGCCCCTCGACGGCTATCCGGCCGAGGCTGCACTGGTACAAGCGCTTGACGACAGCCCACTGCCCGCGTGCGGAATCCTCACCGACAATGCGTATTTGGCCGCCGCCCTGATCAGCTTGCAGTCGCGATTCCATCCGGTGATGGTCTGGAGCCCGGAGGTCGAATCGCTGTGCGATCCCGAAATGTCCGCCGCCGCGGGGCATCGGCTCTTGGCCGAGCGCAACGTGCGGCTGGTCAGCATCGGGCAGGGCTCTCTCAACTGGGCCTTTCTCGGTCGCCAGCGGTTTTATCACGATGCCAACCGCGACTGGCGGCCGGGATTCGCGGCGGGCGATCTCAAAATTTTGCGACTTCCATCTCCAGCGGTTCCCGATCGATCATTCTCAGGCCCCGGCACATGACAGTTCCCTCACCCGACACCGCCGCCTCCCGCCCGGAAGTGATGCTTCTCATCCCGGTCTTCAACGACTCCGAGTCGGCGACGCTGCTGCTCGGGCAAATCGCCGCTGAAGCCCAGCGGCTTCCCTACCGACTGCGGGTGCTGTTCATCAACGACGGCTCACTTCCGAGTGAAGCGAGATCTCTCCCCGGCCATGCTCCGGGGTTGGACAAGATCGATATCCTCCACCTCCGTCGCAATCTGGGCCATCAACGGGCGATCGCGATCGGCCTGGCGGCTGTCGCCAGTGAACAGGATGGCCCCGCCTACGTGGTGGTCATGGACGGGGATGGTGAGGATCTGCCCTCGACGATCGGCCCGCTTCTCGAGGCGGCGGTTGAGGAGGGCGGGGAGCAGGCGGTGTTTGCCCGGCGGCTCAAGCGTCACGATGGCGCCGGCTTTATGGCCGGCTATCACACCTTTCGATTCCTCCACAGGCTGCTCGTCGGCCGTGATATCAGCTTCGGGAATTTTTCAGTGCTGCCGGCGGGGATCATGCAGCGGGTCGTGGGAATCTCCGAAATCTGGAATCACTACGCCGCCGGCGTGGTGCACGGCCGGATTCCCGTCCGGCTCGTGCCGACCCCGCGGGGTCGGCGGCTGGCAGATCGCTCCAAGATGAATCTTCCTGCCCTCGTGATGCACGGCATCTCGGCGCTCTCCGTATGGAGCGACGTGATCGTCGCCCGGATGTTTTTGCTTGTCGCAACGCTCTTGATGATCACGCTCGCGCTCCTGGCCGTCGTGATTGTCGAGCGTTTTTCTTTCACGAGCGGAATTCCTGGCTGGGCTGCCGGCGTGGCGGGAATTTTGGTGGTCGTCGTGTTGCTGCTCGGGGTGGTCTGTCTGCTGCTGGCGCTGTTTGTGCTGGGAAGCCGCAGCGCCTCGAGTTTCTTGCCTCATCGGGATTGGCGGGATTACGTCTTGCCTGAGGCGGAGACCCGGTCATGACGGAGAGCCGCGGTGAAATCTGGTGCGGGCCTTCGATCAAGAGCCCGGTCACGGAGGCACTGCTCGTGGCGACCGTGCTGGTCGGCCACGCCGTCTTCTGCTGGTCCGCGACGCTCGAGAGTTGCACGACGTACGACGAGATTCTGCATCTGACCGCCGGATTCAGCTACTGGCAACGAGACGACTACCGCCTGCAACCGGAAAACGGCAACCTTCCGCAACGCTGGTGCGCGCTCCCGCTGCTGATCATGCAACCGGCATTTCCGTCGTCCGATGATCCAAACTGGCGTGATTCGGCGGCCCTCTATTTGGGCCGCGACTTTTTCTACGAACTCGGCAACGATCCCGACCGCATGCTCGCCGCGGCCCGTGGCATGGCCGTGTGGTGGTCTGCGGCGGTGGTCTTGGTGGTCTATCTCTGGTCTCGGTCGCTGTTTGGTGTCGGCGGGGCATTCGTGTCGTTGAGCTTGGCCGCTGCCTGGCCGGCCCTGCTTGCTCACGGTCCCCTCGCCACCAGCGACGTTTGTGGCACGTTGTTTTTCACGCTCGCGCTGGCCGCGATCTGGCGGCTCCTCAATCGGGTTTCGGCGGGCACGCTCGCCGCGGCAGGCGTGAGCGTCGGGTTGGCGATGATCGCCAAACATTCTGCCGTCCTTCTTGTGCCGATTGCCGGGCTGTTGGTGATCGTGACGACAGCGCTTGGCGCGCCTTGGACCCTGGCGTTTCCCGGGTGGCGGATGACGATCAGTCGTCCTGCCGCCAGGCTCGTCGTCAGCCTGCTCTCGGCGGTCGTTGTCGCCGCCGCGGCCACGGCGGTGATCTGGACCGCCTGTGGATGTCGGTTTGAAGCCGCCTCACCGCGTTGGCTGCCCCAGCAGTTTGCCGCCTACGGCTCCTTCGACGGTGTCACCCGCCTCGCCGGCGGAATCGGAAAAGTGTGCGACGTCCTGGCCGAGTGGCGGCTCCTGCCGGAATCCTGGCTATACGGGCTCGCCTATGTGGTGGCCCATGGCCAACTGCGGCAGGCGTTTGCCCTGGGCCACTATTCGCAGACCGGATGGTGGTGGTTTTTTCCCCTCTGCTTCTTGATCAAAAACTCGCTTCCTTCCCTCGCCTTGGCCGCGACCGGTCTCGCGTATTGCGGGCAGCAGTGGCGATCGGCGGTTGGCTACCGCTGCCTCCCCCTGGTAATGGCGATCGCCGTGCTGTGGTCCGTGTTTCTGACAAGCCGGCTCAACATCGGGGAGCGACATCTGCTTCCATGCTATCCAGCGCTGATGATTCTGGCGGGCGGGGCATGGCCTCTTGTGGCCCGGCATCGTGCGGTGCGATTCGTTGTGCCGCTCTTGTGTGCCTTGCACATGCTGGATACCGGGCGACACTATCCTCATCATCTGGAATACTTCAACCAGGTCGTGCCGAGTTCCAGCCGTCATCGCTGGCTTGTCGACAGCAACCTTGACTGGGGGCAGGAGTTGCGCCGCTTGGCCCGCCGGCTTGCCGACGGCGCAGAGGCAAAAAAACCTACATATCTGGCCTACTTTGGCACCGGGATGCCGTCGCATTACGGGATCGAAGCCGAATTCCTCGGTATGCCGGAGGATGATTCGGTCATCCAGCGCTTCCAGCCTGGTCTCTACTGCGTGAGTGCGACAACACTGGCGGCGGTCTACACCGATCCGGCGGGCCGATGGTGCCGCAAGTTCGAGGCGACGTATCAGAACCTGCGGGCACGGCGCGCGTCGGCATCCCTCGATCCACGGGCTGTCACGGCCTTCAATGGACTGCAGGCTGCGCGGCTGCTGGCTTGGCTACGGTACCGCCTCCCCGACGAAAGCATCGGCGGGGCCATCCTCCTGTTTCATCTCGATCAGGAAGATATCGATGCGGCCATCACCGGGCCACCGAGAGAGCTCGATGACGAATCGTGGCTTGATCGCGAAGCCCAAAAACGGCAGCCGCGGGGAGGAGGCCGACGGGCCCATGAGTAGGGAGGAGGCCGACGGGCTCTTCTGGAAGAGCCTGTTTCATCCATGCGTTGAGCGGGGTTCGCGCCCGCGGCTCCGGCCCGTGGCGGCCGTGACCGGGGTCGCGCTGCTCCTGGTCGGGATCGCCTTCGGCATGCGCTGGCCGGTTCTGACTTTCCCTTTCGAACTCAATCCCGACGAGACGATGATGGCGGCCCAGGCGATCACGTTGGTGGAAGCGCCGGTCTTCTACGACCGGGTTGATGGCACCACCGGCGGCCCGCTCCTGAGTTATGTGTTGGTCGCACCGGCGGTGTTCGGCATGCCGATCACGTTTTTCTCGGGTCGCTGCATCGGGCTTGGTATTTTTCTCTTGGGTGTCATGGCGGTCGCCGGCCTGCTGTGGGTCGCGGACCACAGCCAGACGAAATCCGGCTGGGTGGCGGCGGCCATCGCACTGCTCAGCACGCTGGTCTACGCCCTGACGACCACAACCGACTTCGGCAGTTACCACAGCGAACTGGTTCCGGCATGCCTTGTTGCGTGGGCCGAGGCGTTGCTCCTCTCGTTGGTCGTGGCCGAGGTGCGGCGGCAGTCGCTTGTCGTCTACCTGGTGGGTTTGCTGTGCGGGGCGCTGCCGTTTGCAAAGCTCCAGGCGGTGCCGATCGGGATCGCGATTGCCGGACTCGGTTATGGACTGATCTGGCTCGGTTCCCCCGGGCCAGCAGGGAAACGGATTCGCCTTTCGAGTTTGCTTACGGCCGGCGGGCTGACCGTTCCCATCGCGTTCATGGCCCTCTTTTACGCGACCGGGGTGTGGGATCAGTTCCTCCTTTTCGGACTGATGAACAACTGGCAGTACGCCGGACAGGGCGGCGGGGTGATGGCTGGCCTGCTCAGGCTGTTCACCAACGACCTGGAGGCCCGCGAAGTCGGGCTCGAATGCTTCATCGGGGCGCTGGCGGCGGTGGGCACAGGCGGACTGGTCTGGATCGGCATACGCCGTGTCGCGCGACCCCTCACGCCGGTGATCTGTTCGTTGATCGTGCTCGTGTCGGCCGTGATCAGTGTCGCAATGCCTGGCCGTGGGTTTGCTCATTACTGGATGCTGGCGCTGTTTCCCGCGTGTATCTACGGGGGTCTTCCGCTGCTCTTCGTTCAGCAGCGTCGTCCTCGTTTGGCCTTGGCGATGCTGCTCTTTGGCATCGGGTTGCTGGGCATGGCCGGGAGCCTTCAAACACCGCTTTCACTCCGCATTCTTCGTCAAGATACGGCGACGCCGTCCCCTGAAGAGGTGTTCCCGGCGGTTCGCCCACTCCGAGCGATGAAGATGCAGGGCGATCGCCTTGTCTGCTGGGGGTGGCAGCCGTCGTATCATGTATACACACAGCTGCCCATGGGATGGCCCGGAGCCAACTACGTGTTTCTGGATCGTCCACAGACGCTCTCCCCCTCTTTGAAAAAACATATCGCATTTGATCTGTCGTCAAACTCACAAACCGGCCGCGTGGCTCTTGATGCGTTTCGGGACACACTGCCGAGATTTGTGGTCGATGTGACGGGGCCAAATGCGGTAATTTTTCGTGACAGGGAGGTCTTCGGCATCCAAGCGTGCCGGGAATTTGCGGCGCTCGTTGAGTCCCAGTATGACTTGGTCCATAGCAGCTCGGTTGATCGACTCTATGTTCGCAAAGACATCCCTGCGCCGCGCGCACGCTGAAGCCACGTGTCTGTCTTGCCATCTTCGCCATCCCCGCCGGGCCTGCCTCGTCTCCGCCGTGATCTGCGGCGGCTCTGGGGGCATCTGTCTCCAAAGCGGCGCTTCCAGCTCGTCGCCCTGCTGGGCAGCATGCTCGCCAGCGGCCTCGCCGAGGCGGTGAGCGTGGCGGCGATGGTGCCGTTTCTCACCGTGCTCACGGCGCCCGACAAACTCTGGCAGATCGGTTGGGTGCGACGCTCGGCCGAGGCCGCGGGCATCGCCGAGCCGGCCGCCGCCGTGCTGCCCGTCACGGTCGCCTTTGCAGGGCTGGCCGTGGTCGCGGCGGCGGTGCGGATCATCAACCTCTGGCTCACCGGTCGGGTGTTGGCGGGGGTGGGGAGCGATCTTTCCTGCGAAGCCTATCGGCGGGCCTTGCTTCAGCCCTATGCCGCCCACGCGATGCGGAATTCCAGCAACGTCATCCACACGGTCACAGCCGAGGTGTCTCGGCTCGTGAACGTCGCGCTGCAATCCATCCTGCTGCTGGCGGTGTCGCTGGTGGTGATCACATGCATCGCGGCAACGCTCGTGGTCTTGAGCCCGTGGATCGCGCTGGCCACGGTCGGCATTCTCGCGGCCGCCTATCTGCTGCTCGCGCAGGCCACCCGCGACTCGCTCACCAGCATGAGCCGGCAGCGGGCCGCCGCCGGCCGCGAGGTGGTGAAGACGGTGCAGGAGGGGCTGGGCGGTATCCGCGACGTGATTCTCGGTCAGTCGTATGGTGCCTATCTGCGGCATTACAAGCAGCACGATTGGCCGCTGCGGCAGCTGACGGTGCGGGAGGCGTTGATCACCGAGTTTCCCGTGCATGCGGTGACGGCGGCGGCGGTCGTGGCGATGGCGGTGTTGGCGAGCCTCTCGGTGACCACTTCCGGGGGCCTCGCCGGCGCCCTGCCCACGCTCGGCCTGCTGGCGATGGGGGCCCAGCGACTGTTGCCGGCGGTGCAGACCGTGTATGCCTGCCTCGGGAGGGCACGGGCCAGTGCCGCCGATCTGGAGGGGGTGCTGGCGATGCTCGACGCCCCGATCGACGAGTCGCTGCTCACCCGCCATCCGCCCGCGGCGTTCGCCGAGTCGATCCGGCTCGATGGCGTGTCGTTTCGCTACTCGGCCGACGGGCCGTGGGTGCTGCGAGACGTGTCGCTCACGATCGAAAAGGGAAGCCGCGTGGCGATCGTCGGGCCTTCGGGCAGCGGCAAGAGCACGCTGGCCGACATCCTGATGGGCCTGCTGCCACCGACCGCAGGCCGGCTCCTGATCGACGGCCACGAGGTGGCGGCCGTGGCGTGGCAGGCCAACATCGCCCATGTGCCGCAGTCAATCTTTCTCGCCGACACCTCGATCGCGGAAAACATCGCCCTGGGAATTCCCGTGGCGGAGATCGATCATGCTCGGCTCACGGCCGCGGCAGCGCAGGCCCAAATCGCAGGCTTCATCGACTCGCTGCCGGAGGGCTATGCCACGCCCGTGGGTGAGCGGGGGATCCGGCTCTCGGGTGGGCAGCGGCAGCGGATCGGGATCGCCCGGGCCCTCTATCAACGGCCGCCGGTGCTGGTCTTCGACGAGGCGACCAGCGCCCTCGATGACGCCACCGAGAAGGCGGTGATGGACACCCTCGACGGGCTCTCTCGCGATCTCACGATCATCATGATCGCCCACCGGATCTCGACCACGGCCTATTGTGACCGCGTGATCAGGGTCATCGGCGGGTCGCTCGAGGAAGCCCCCTCCGCAGGGCGAGTGTGACCGCGGCCACGCGAAAACACTTCCAAAACTCATCAACCGCTCACACGCCTCGGCTAGCCTCCGCAGCGGTTCCAGGATGGTGATGGGGTTTTTCTCGTCGGTTGGAAACATCGAGGCGATATGTTCACATCGCGGATCGGCAATCGTGAGTTGAGCGTGCTCTGTGAGCGGGTCGGCGTGGCTTTTGACGTCGGCCACGATCCCTACCGCATCTTCGAGCGGGAGGCCAATGGGAAAAACAATCTCCACGGGCGGCAGATGCAGGCCGTCGCCGACAAGGTGAAGCAGGGCGCATCGCTCACCGAGGCGGTCGATTCCTGCGGGAATTACTTCCCGCCCAACTTCAAGCGGCTGATCGAGGTCGGTGAGGAGTCGGGGAAGTTGGAGAAAGTGCTCCACCGGATGGGTGAATACTACGGCCACATGGCCCAGCTCAAGGATGAGTTTGTCGGGTCGATCACCTGGCCGCTGATCCAACTCGTCCTCGGGCTCATCGTCGTCTCGGTGCTGATCTATGTGCCGTCGGTGGTGGCTCCCGACCAGGCGGAGGCGGCCGACCTGCTCGGGATCGGGCTGATCGGCCTTCCCGGGCTGCTCACCTTCTGGGCCTATGTCGCCGCGGTCGTCGCCGCCATCGTCGCCATTCTCGTATTGATGCGAAATGGCTACCTGTCATTTGTCGGTGATGCCGTCACCCGGATTCCGATCCTCGGCAAAGCCCTGATGACGTTTGACGAGGCGGCCTTTATTCAGTCCCTCTCGCTGGCGATCGAGTCGGGGGTGAGCGCGTCGAAGGCGATGGCGTTGAGCTTCAAGACCGCGTCCTCCAGCCGGTTTCGGGCAAAGGCCGAGGAGGCCCACGAGGCGGTTCGCGGAGGCCAGGAGCTTCATGACGTCCTGAAAAACACCGGGCTCTTTTCCCAAGACACGATCGAAGCCGTGCAGTTGGGCGAGGAGTCGGGCCGGCTGGCTGAAACGCTCGACAAGCACTACCACGTGTTGAAGAGTCGGGTGCGGTTCGCGATGAACGCGATCACGCAGCTGGCCTCGTCGGTCATCTGGATCCTGATCTCGGCCATGCTGATCGCCGTGATCTTCCGGATTTTCTCCCGCTATGTTTCGGTCGTGCGTCCGGAAACGGTGGAGCGGCTCTTCAATCGCGGTGGTGATCAGTAAGCCTTCTGGGAATTCCTGTGATGTCGGAAACGTCTGTTGCCCAGCCTGTCACGCTTTCCAACGGCGATGCGGTCGTCGCGGCCGCCGCGAATGCGGTGCCGGTGCCGCCGGTGCCCGAGCCGCCGGCCGAGGGGCTGATTCGCGAGCGCGGCATCATTCTCGAACGGCTGGGAAATCTGCGGCCGTCGACCGCCGCCTATGCGTCGGAGTTTGTCGACGCCCTGCTTGATTTTTCGCATGCGGTGGGCACCAGCGACGTGCATCTTCAGCCCACGCGACAGGGCATCGAGGTGAAGTTTCGCTCCAACGGCGTCTTGCAGGTGCTGGGCACCTTTCCGCTCGGTGCCAGTTCCTCGATCATCTCCCGACTCAAAGTCTTGTCGGGCCTGCTGACGTATCAGTCGGACACGCCTCAGGAGGGCCGCATTGAGAGTCCGCAGCACGGTCGTGAAATCCGTGTCAGCACTTTCCCCACCCTCTATGGCGAGCGGGGCGTGCTGCGATTCTTCGGTCACGACCGGGAGTTCACCACGCTCGACGAATTGGGGCATCCGGCCGATTTCACGGCCACGCTCAAAGACGCCCTCATGGAGACCAGCGGCGCGATCCTCGTGACAGGTCCGGCCGGGAGTGGCAAATCGACCACGCTCTACGCCTGCCTGCGACATCTTGTCGAGTCCAACAAGGGCGCCCGCAGCATCGTGTCGCTGGAGGATCCGATCGAGGTGCCGGTTGATGGGGTGGCCCAGAGTCAGGTCAACCTTGCTTCGGGCTTTGATCTGCAGGTCGGCCTGCGGTCTCTGATGCGGCAGGATCCGGAAGTGATCATGGTGGGTGAGATTCGCGACCGCGAAACGGCCGACTTTGCGATCCAGGCTTCGCTCACCGGCCAGCTTCTTCTGGCCACGTTTCATGCCGACACGGCCGCTTCGGCGATCACCCGGTTGATCGAGATGGGGATCGAGCCCTTTCTGGTCCGCAGTGGATTGATCGCGGTGCTCAATCAGCGGCTGTTGCGGGTGCTTTGCGACTGCGCGGTGGAATCGACTCGGCAGGAGGATTTCGAGGGGCTGCCGCTCGAGCGGGTGCGGCTGCCGAAGGGCTGCGCTGGCTGCGATGGCACGGGCTATTCCCGGCGGGCGCTGATCAGCGAATACCTCAACCTGCGTCATTCCGCGATCGGGCATCCGATCCTCAACAAGGCCGACAGCAAGGAGATCTATCGCATCGCGGTTGAGTGCGGCATGAAATCCTTGCAGAGTCAGGCGATCGACATGGTGCGAAAGTGTCAGACGAGCCCGGCCGAAGTGTTGCGGGTGCTGGGGTCGGTGGCCCGGCTGGAAGGCTGATTCGATTCCTCACTCCCGCCTGGCGGTTATCGCATCACTCGGATTTCGTCGCCGGAAACTTCCCCGTCATGCCACCCGCTTCCCATGTCCTCGCCCGCTCAGCCAGAGCGGCGAGCATGTCTGGCCAGTCATGGAGTGTGGCGGGATCAAAACGGTCGGCGGCGGCAGCGGGCGGCCGGATGCTTCAAAGTGGCTCACGGCCTCTGCGACGATTTCCGTCAGGTCGGCATAGAGCTTCACCGGGTCATCACCATGAATGCCCGTAATCAGGTCCGGGCACTTGCCGAGGTAGACCCCGTCTTCATCACTCCATTCGACCCACTTGTGATAGGCGTCAGTCGTTTTCATCGATCGCTTCAATGGCTTTACGGACTTTGGGCTTTACGGACTTGGCGTTCCTGGTATCGCCTGGCGTCGTCGCCGGCTTTGCCGCTCACCGTCACCGTTCCAGCCTATCTTTCGTGAAGGAACTTACGATGCGAACCCTTGCTTGCCGACCTTCGCGTGGCCCACGGGCCGCAGCGACCTTACAGCATCGAAGGGCTCGGCTCTTCAAACTCCAGGTTCATGAGCTGGGCGCGAGCGGAACCCTGCGGCTGCTCGATTTCGGACGGGGCAAAACTGAAGAGATTCGTGATATCGGCCTGCGTGCGATTGGGAAGCTGTTCGAGGTGCGGTTCGACCAGCGCATCCCGGTCCTCGACGGGGAGCCCCTCGAACCGCGGATCGATCACCCGAACCCTGATCGATGCGGAGTTGTATCGGTACGCATCCGCCCGACTGAATCCAGCCGCTCGCAGCGCATTCTCCACCACGCGTGTCTCATCGGTGCGCTTGTCTTCCCAGGTTGATGCGGATGTGTTCGTCATGGCACTTGCCCCTTCACCCAGTCATACACAGCCTTGGCACTCCTCAGAAAGGCAATCGTCTCCCCGGTGTCGCGACGGCCGACTTCGTACCGCAGATCGGTTGTCCAGCCGAGACGACGAATCCTTTTGGTGATCTCGAGCGGTGTGGCGACCCCGAGATTTCGCAGCCTGCCAAGAAGTACGTCCAAACGATGCATGCTGGCACCAGCCGAGACCTTTTGCAGTATATCGGGCTTATCCGCATCAGGCGTGAGGTGCAGGATCAACGCCTTCAGTGAGCACTCAACCGCGTATCCTCCGAAGTATTGGGCGTCGAGAGTCAGTCCCTCCCGAAGCAAGGTTTCCGCTGTCATGAGTCGCTGTGCAGCCGCTTTTTGGAAGTCTCGGCTTGTTGACGGTGGCATCGATGACGTTCACACATATCAGCCGTGGGTGAGCCCTGGGAGTTCCGCGGAATGGTTCACACTAAATAGTGTACGCCTCAACACTCCCCCGTCAACCCCCCCATCCCCGCCGCGGCCGCCGCGTCGCGGAACGTGTCGAACATGACGAACCAGAGTGATTCCGACACGACGATCGAAGACATCCACCGGACGCGGGAGCGTTTGGCTGCGAAGTTCGGCCACGACATCAAGGCGATTCTGGCGGATGCTCGGCGCCGCCGGGCCGAATCGGGCCATCCCGTGTGAGGCACTCTATGAAGTGGGAGCCGAGCGATTCCCGCTGTCGATCGTAGAACAACGCGCCGGCGATCAGGTCGTCACGGGCTTCAGCTCGAAGCTCGACGGGCATGAACCGCCTCCTCGACCTGTGTCCTGGCCTCAGCGAGCGACACTCTGGGAGCAGGATCGGGCCGCTGTAGCCTCTCCTGAATGACTTGCTCGTGCCAAGCGGGCGACGCGAATGATCCCGGTTCCGACTGCAGGTGCTCCCAGATCAGATCGAGGGCCGCCAGTTTCTCCTCGCGAGTCAACCCACCGATCAGTGCTTCCAAAGTCATGATTCATCTCTTCTCTGCATCGGTGATCGGCCCGCACCCGAAACCTGAACCATGAACTGAACGTCCGTATCCATTTTGCGATTTCCGTGTCAAGACATCGTGGGGACGACAGCCACACGGTTGCAGTGGCGGCGTTACCAGCCGCGCACCATGAATCACCGCAAGCACTCGGATTTCGTCGCCGGAAACTTCGTCGTCATGCCACCCGCTTCCCATGTCCTCGCCCGCTCAGCCAGAGCGGGGAGCATGTCTGGCCAGTCATGGAGTGTGGCTGGATCAAAACGGTCGGCGGCGGCAGCGGGCGGCCGGATGGTTCAAAGTGGCTCACGGCCTCTGCGACGATTTCCGTCAGCTCGGCATAGAGCTTCACCGGGTCATCGCCATGAATGGCGGTAATCACGTCCGGGCACTTGCCGAGCGAGCCACCGCCTTCGTCGCTCCACTTGATCCGCTTGTGGTAGGCGTCGGCTGTTTTTCGCGAGCGCCTCGATAGTTGCGGGCCGCAGTTGGCTCACATGATCAGCGGCCAGCCGGGGAACCGTGGCTCAATCCCGAAATGACGGCATACCGAATAAATCACTTCCGCACCAACGCGGGCATCGCTTCGGTACGCGAGCGGGAGAGGATACGTCGTCGTCGGCTTTGGTTCGTGCCGCACGAGGTGATATCCGGGCACCATCAACCCCCGCGATGATCTGACCAACACCGGCAAAACTTCGACCGTGATTCCGTGAGGGCGGAGGAGAGCGACGAAATCGCCCCACGTCATGCGGTTAAAAGACCGCTCCGGCACGCGATCGGTCATGCTGCGAGCCGATGCGATCGAATCTCTATCTGCTTGCTGCCGGTATGGAGGACATTCGAGAGCGCCTCCGCGACCTCATCGGGGATATTTAAGCTCCGCACACCGGTTGAATCTGCACCGACCGACTTCCACAGTTCCTCAAACTTCGGAGGAACGCAATTCGCGAACGACGCGAATGGAACCGTTCCGTGCCGGTTCGCAAGGTGATACTCCAAAATGAGCGAATGCTCGATCTCTGCAAACAGTTCATCCACCGACATCGCCGAAACGGCAATGTCGAGCTCCAGCAGCTGGGCCTGGTAAAAGCTTTCGACTCCCGACGGAATGATGATCGCTCTAAGTGTGCTCATGGCTTTCTCTCGGACCATGCCTCTCGCTGCAAATTGCGGCGAGCGACCCGCAGGGGCTTGGCGACGCCGAAGGTCTGTTGACAATTAGAAGTGTACGCCCGCACACGTCCTTGTCAAGTTCCTGTTCCCGGCACCCCGACCGGCACGAAGCACTTCGCGGGAAAGAGATGATCTTCCCCAGACTCATCAAGCACCCGCACAAGACCGTGGGTCTCGGCCTCGGCGTCTTCGAGCACGCGATAAATCTTGCGCACCTCGAGCGAACCGCGGGCACCGACATCGTTTACGCAGACCGCGAATCGATTCGTTCGGTTCATTGCTGCACGCCCTCAACGATTTCCCACCCGCCGTCAGTCGGCACCGCCTCGCCCGACTCCCGGCAATCTTCGATGTACGCCGCGATCGCCTCACGGACATTCGCAATCGCCTCGTCCCGAGAATACCCCTGGCTCACGCATCCCGGCAGCGCCGGCACGCTCGCCACGAACCCGCCGTCTACTTCCCGCTCGAGAACCACTGTCCATCGCATTGGTAGCGACCTCCGGATTCAACCCGCGACCAGCCCACTACCCCACTTCCCGCATCGGCCGCACGGTCGGCGGCGGCAGCGGGCGGCCGGATGCTTCAAACTGGCTCACGAACTCTGCGACGATTTCCGTCAGCTCCGCATAGAGCTTCACCGGGTCATCGCCATGAATGCCCGTAATCAAGTCCGGACACTTGCCGAGGTAGGCCCCGTCTTCATCGCTCCATTCCACCCACTTGTGATAGGCGTCAGTCGTTCTTATCGATCGCCTCGATGGCTTTACGGACTTGGCGTTCCTACCATTCTATCGACGTCGCAGAATCCATTTTTCTGCATCGCGGGCAGTATGCATGACCCCAACGATGAGGAGCGCGTCAGCCGTCACTTCGTAGAACACCACAAATGGAAACTTCCGCAACGGCCAATAACGGACGCCAAGCTCCCCAGAACCTCGGCGTTCGGGATTCTGAATCAACAGTCGCACAGCCTCCGCAACGTGTTCCACGAAGGTATTGCCGAGAGTTGGGTTTTGAGCTGCATACCAGCCTGCGGCCTCCAGCACGTCGTCCGCAAACAGCGGGTGGTATCGCAGCGACTTCATGTCGCATCGGTACCGCCGGCCCGGATCTCTGCCCAGGCCTCATCGTGCGTCTTTCCAATCGCAGGATCCGCGATCATCTCGTTGCGCCGTCGGACCGCTTCCCGCGCCGCCCACGCGGGGATCGGCAGCGGCCGCGGATCCGCCGCAAGATCGTCCCAAATCCGCTCGACGAGCGCGAGCTTTTCAATGGCCGACAACCCGTGAATCGACTCCGTGTAAACGTCCAATCTGTTTCTCCCACATTTTTTCAGAGCGAACGACCAACCAAAAGAAGTGTACTTTTGAACATTCGCCCGTCAACCCCCATCCCCGCCGCCGGCCAGGCAGAATCGGGCCATCCAGTGTGGCAGGGGAAGCTTACGGGAAAACCCTCCGAGGGGCCCGGCAAACCGGGTTCGTCATGAACTCGCTTGCCGACTGACGCCGCCATCACGTGCCGAACGGCATTTTCCCGGCTCATAGATTTCAAATGCGGCTGGGGCATAATCATTTTGTGCGTCTGCTGGCGGCCTCGTCGCCTGCGACGGTCCCGTGGGGTTCCGGGCAAAACGCTTGCCTGCCACCCAAGGGAACGGAGTGCGCGCACGCAACACCCCCTGCTCCTTCTCCCCCCTCATGCCTGCCACCAACACCGCCCCGCCGCTCGCTGAGGCCAACATCCTCATCACCGGCGGCACGGGCTCATTCGGCCAGCGGCTGCTGTTCACGCTGCTCGAGCAGCATCAGCCGCGGCGGGTGGTGATCTTCTCCCGCGACGAACTCAAGCAATACGACCTGCAGCAGAAGCTGCTCGACCATCCGCGGGCCGAGACAGTGCGGTTTTTCCTGGGCGACGTCCGCGACCGCGACCGGCTGGTGCGGGCCTTCGACGGGGTTGACTATGTGGTGCATGCCGCGGCCCTCAAGCAGGTGCCGGCGGCTGAGTACAACCCGCTGGAGTTCATCAAGACCAACATCATCGGTGCCGCCAACATTGTGGAGGCGGCGATCGACCGCAACGTCTGCCGGGTGGTCGCCCTCTCGACCGACAAGGCGGCCAATCCAATCAACCTTTACGGGGCGACCAAACTCTGTTCCGACAAGCTGTTTGTCTCGGCCGCCGCGTATTCAGGCCGCCATGCCACCCGTTTCTGCGTGGTCCGCTATGGCAACGTGATGGGCAGCCGCGGCAGCGTGATCCCGCTCTTTCTCCGCCAGCGGGAGACCGGCCGGCTGACAATCACCGACGAACGGATGACCCGGTTTTGGATTTCGCTGCAGCAGGGGGTCGATTTCGTGCTCGACAACCTGCTGGGCATGCACGGTGGCGAGATCTTCGTGCCCAAGATTCCCTCGATGCGGGTGATGGACCTGGCGGCGGCGATCGCCCCGGGCTGCGAGACGGTGGTCACGGGCATCCGGCCGGGCGAGAAGCTGCACGAAGTGATGGTGACCGAAGACGACGCCCGCAACACGACCGAACTGCCCGATCGCTATGTGATCACCGCCTCGCCCGAGGCCGCGGCCAACTATGCCCACGGCACCCCCTGCGACCCTGCGTTTCGGTATGCGTCCGAGAGCAACGACCGCTGGCTCACGGGCGCCGAGATGCTCGCCCTGGCGGGCCTGGCCGAGCCGGCATTCGCGGCGACACCGACTGGCTGACGCTGCCTAATGCCAACCCTTTACGTTGAAACGTCGATCGTCAGCTATCTGCGGCAGCAACCCAGTGTTCGTGTCATCACGGCAGCAAGGCAGTTGCTGACGCACCAGTGGTGGAACCGGGAGCGAAACAAGTACGATCTTGTGACGTCGCAATACGTCATCGACGAAGCGGCCGATGGCGACACGTCACTCGCAGAAGACCGATTGAGGGCCTTGGAGGGGATTCCGCTTTTACCTGCCGAAGCGGAGGTGCAGGTCATCGCCGACGAAATCATGGGGCGGGCTATTCTGCCACCGAAGGCCATCTTCGACGCGCTCCACATCGCAATCACGGCTCATCATCGAATTGATTACCTGTTGACGTGGAACTGCAGACACATCGCGAACGGTAGAATCCTGTCGCGGGTTCATGCCGTGCTATACGATCTGGCAATCCCGATTCCGGTCATCTGCACACCCGAGGAACTTGTCGAAGATGACGAACCAGCATGATCGAGACACGACGATCGACGACATTCACCGGACGCGGGAGCGTTTGGCGGCGAAGTTCGGCCACGATATCAAGGCAATTCTGGCGGATGCCCGACGCCGCCAGGCCGAATCGGGCCATCCCGTGTGGCAGGGAAAGTCTGCGGGAAAAACCTCCGACGGGCTCGGTAAGCCGCGTTCGTGATAAAGCCGACCGAGCGGCAGTCCCGCAAGAACGTCCATGACCCCCATCCCCTACGCCCGCCACGAGATTGACGACGACGACATCGCCGCCGTCGTGGCGGTGCTCCGCGGCGACTGGCTGACGACCGGGCCGGCGGTGGCCGCGTTTGAAGAAGCGTTTGCGGCGTTTGTGGGAGCAAGCCGGGGCGTCTCATGCGTCAACGGCACCGCCGCGTTGCATCTGTGCATGCTGGCCGGCGATATCGGCCCTGGCGACGAGGTGATTGTGCCGCCCCTGACCTTTGTGGCGACGGCCAATGCGGTGCGGTATGTCGGCGCCACCCCGGTCTTCGCCGATGTCTCGGCCGACACGCTCACGATTGACCCGGCCGAGGTAAGCCGGCTGGTAACGCCCCGTACCAAGGCGATCATCGCGGTGGACTACGGCGGCTGCCCCTGCGACTACGACGCTTTGCGGGCAATCGCCGACCGGCACGGCCTGTTGCTGGTCGCCGATGCCTGCCATGCGCCGGGGGCAACCTACCGCGGCCGTCGGGTCGGTTCGATTGCCGACCTCAGCACCTTCAGCTTTCATCCGGTCAAGCATCTGACGACCGCCGAAGGGGGCATGGTGACCACCGATCAACCGGCCCTGGCCGACCGGATGGTTCGCCTGCGAAACCACGGCGTTGACGGCAGCTCTCACAGCCGCGACCGGGCGGGTACCTGGAAATATGACGCGGTCGAACTCGGCTTCAACTATCGGCTCAACGATCTGCAGGCGGCGCTTGGCCTGTCACAACTGAAGAAGCTGCCCGGCTGGCTCGGCCGGCGGCGGGAAATTGCCGCCGCCTATCAGCGGGCCTTCGCCGACAATCCGGCCCTTCAGCTGCCGACCGTGCCGGCCGACTGTGAGAGCGGCTGGCATCTCTACGTGGTGCGGCTGACGGGCGACGATCCGGCCCCGCGGCGGGCCGCGACGTTCGCTGCGCTTCGTCAGCAAGGCGTTGGTGTGAACGTTCACTACCTGCCTGTTTATCTGCATTCTTCGTATGCCAAAGCTGGTTATCAGCCGGGCCTCTGCCCGGTCGCGGAGGATGCGTATTCAAGGTTGCTGACGCTTCCGCTGTGGCACGGGATGGCTGACGAGCAGATCGAACGGGTTACCTGGCAATGTGCATCAGCCCTGCAAGATCTATGTCGGGCAAGCGCATAAAACGAGAAACTCACCAACTATGTCGTTCTGCCGACAATACAGGGACCAATCTCTTGTCTGCTGATCTCTACCCGGCTACCGCCATCGATACGGCGATGCTCGGAAGCATGATCGCTCTCGATTATCGGAACCGATCGTCGACAATCTTTCCCCTATTCACCGCACCCGACGTCCTCTGCAAATTGTCATTTTTGGCCTATTGGGCAATAAAACATGAATCGCATGTTCAGATGTTGCTCACACTTCGGGACCGCACAGGCTCGAAATTGGCCGCATCACTCATTCCGATAACCGCGGCTGCCGCAGTTGACTTATCACTCACGCACTTATTCGCTACTTATTTGGCCAACGCCAGGGGATTTAGCCACTCAGTTGAAGTGGAGGTCTTTTCGCCGCAGCCGCCACGGTTCACCTACCCAGCTGTTTCACTCGTCTACCGGAGCACTGATTCCGTTTCCGCGGTCCATGCCTGTTCCCGTGCTTACAACCCAGGCGAAGTAGTTCAAGACTACGCATTATCGCTTCCGCAAGCTGGTTTCGACGTTCACTTCACCGAACCAAACAACAACTACCTAGCATTCTGCGGCGGCCACCAGGAATCCTATGACCTTGATGTCGTCGCGATTGCAGACGGAACCCACAAGGCACACGCAAGAGTATCGCTGCCGAATCGCTTCCGACAGCTTCACGTTGTATCGCTCAACGCCCTGCTGCCGGATCTGTGGGGTAAACATAATGTTGCCATCAACGTGCGTCATAATCTTGAGGATATCTATCCAAGATTTTACGTCGGCAGCTATGCAGACGGCCGTCCGCCGTCTTTGACGCATACCTTTTTCAACACCCGGCAAGCGAACCTGGAAAATCCCGAAAGGATGTTCGTCTCTAATCCATCGCCGCAAAAGTTTTATGACGCGGCGCTGATGGTGCCCCTTCTTTTTAACGCCGATAGCGAGACTGCGCTTATTTCTTACGGATTGAACGCCGCTCTTACAACGTCTGTCAGCGTGCAACTTCTTGACTTGCACGGCAAACCATTGACTAGCGTCAAGCGTCTCGCCACGGATCTCTTTAACGAGAACTACCAGGCAATCGAGCTATCATCAGCTACCGGGCGTTTCCCCTACAATCCGCCGGGAATAGCTTTCGCAAAAATAACGTTTGATTCCGAACAGGGTGGCGCGACACCTGTTCGACAAAAACTTGGACTGAACATCGCCCACACGGGTCATGCCGCACGCGGAACAAATATTTGCTTCGCTCCCAACGCGATCTCCGAGCGTATTATATCAAAGCCCTTTTCTCGGCGATGGGGCCCGGTGGGCGGGCCGGAAGGATTCCTCTTTTTATACAGCAACACCTCGCTCATAAAACAGGCCAATTACCACACCCGCCTGAAAGTCGACATTTATAACATCAATGGCGAGGTGCTCCGTCGCGAAATTTCTGTTGCGGCAAATGCATCGCTTGTCTTCGATGCGAGTAACGATCACGAGTTGAGTGCCCATCTGGATGGCGGGCCTGGGCAGATAATGGTCGACGCCGAGAACTTTTCAAACGATGCTTTCTTTCTTAGCATGGTGGGCCAATCCATAGGGGGGGACCACGCATTTTGACCACCTTGAATAATACAAACCGCACTGACCAAATCGGCACGATAACCTCCAGCCCAAGGGCAACCCAATGGCAGTCAGAACAAGAGGCATTCTGGGCCGGTGAGTTTGGCAACCAGTATATTGACCGCAATTGTGATGAAAGGTCTGTCGCATCTAACATTAATCTTTTCTCGGAAGGATTACGGCGGGCCGACGGGATAAAATCCGCGCTCGAGGTTGGTTGCAACGTCGGCCTAAATCTTTCGGCCATCGCGGCACTTTTTCCGAGTGTGAAACTGTCTGGATTCGACATCAATCCGCGTGCGGTTGAATTTGCCCGAAAGCGGCTCCCAAACGCTTACATCGGAGTAGGTTCTTTGGTGCAAGGCCACCAAGAATTTGGCGCTTATGATTTGGTGGTGATTAAGGGTGTGCTTATCCATATAGCACCTGAGCTGCTCGCAAAGGCTTATACGACGGTTTACGAAATCGCGAAGAAGTGGGTCTTTCTGTGTGAATACTATAATCCGACACCCGTTGAAATCTCTTACCGTGGCCATGCAGAGCGTCTTTTCAAACGAGATTTCGCAGGCGAACTTCTGGATCGTTATCCCGACCTGCGACTGCGAGACTATGGGTTCCGATACAGGCGTGACGCCTTGTGGCCGGCAGATGATCTGACGTGGTTTTTGTTGGAAAAGACCCCCGTCGCGCCTTAAACCAAACTTGGTCAGAATGATCGCGATCATCCCTGCCCGCGGCGGAAGCAAGCGGATTCCGCGGAAGAATATTAAGCCGTTTTGTGGCGTGCCGCTGCTCGCCCGCACAATCGGCCTGCTTCAAAGCACAAGTCTCTTCGCGCGGGTCATCGTCTCCACCGACGACGCGGAGGTCGCCGACGTCGCCCGGGCCGCGGGGGCCGAGGTCCCGTTCATGCGAGATGCGGGCCTGGCGGATGATTACACGGGCACGACGGCGGTGATTCGCGACGCCGTCTTTAAACTGACCGGAGAAGGCGAGGCTGCAGCGGTAATTTGCTGCGCTTACCCCGCAGCGGTGCTCGCGTCCGATGCCGCTCTCCGCGACTGCGCGGCGTGGGCTGCGACGGGTGACTATGACTACGTGTTTCCGGTCGCGCCCTACCGCTATCCGATCCAGCGGGCGCTGCGGCTAGGGGCCGACGAAAGCTGCGAGATGCTCTGGCCGGAGAACTTAAGCCGCCGATCGCAGGATCTCGAACCGGTGTTCCATGACGCGGGCCAGTTTTACTTCGGAACCCGGCAGGCATGGCTCGAGGAACGGCCTATTTTCGGGTCGCGGTCGCGAGCCTATCCCGTTCCGCACACGACCGTGCAGGACATCGACACGCCGGAGGATTGGGAGCGGGCCGAGGCGATCTGCAATGCACGGGATTTCTGCGGTACACGAAGCAACATCACCCCGGTTAGCGATGGGCATTGTTGTCGCGATACGCGTTGATGCCGATGACATGATTGGCGGTGGCCATGCCATTCGCTGCATGGCCATTGCGGAAATCCTCATCGCAAACAATGCCCAGGTTCACGTGCTCGCCCGTCGCCTTCGTCCGGACTTCGTCAAGGCGTTTCGCAAATTAGGAGTAATCGTCCATCATCTGAGCGGAGAGCGTCTCGGTCCAACCGAAGAAGATCAGCGTCTTGCGGGTGAAACTTTTGTCAACGCCTTGCGACTGTCCGGTGTTCATCCGCAGTGGGTCTTGGTTGATCATTACGGCATTCGCAATCCTTGGCACACGGCGGTACGGCAGAGTGGCTCACGCATCGCCTGTATCGACGATCTTGGCGATCGGTATCTCGACTGCGATTTGGTCGTCTATCCCCTCCTTTCGCCACCCGAACACCGGTACGTAGCGTCTACGCCGCCACACTGCACACGGCTTTTGGGGCCGGAGTTTGCGTTGCTTTCAAGTTGTTATCGAGAACATGCTGTAGTTTCCACGCAGTGCCGTCAGATGCGTCCAATTGTCGTCTCGTTTGGCCTGGCCGATCCGCTGCGCCTTACGGAAGAAACAACAGCAATCTTGGCCGCAGAGCTTCCAAGCAAAACGCAAGTGGTGGCAGTAGCGCCGCATACGGAGAGTCAGACTAGGCTGGCGGCGATGCAGCTGCCTGCGTCAATCCACGTTGTCGGCCCTCAAGCATCACTCGCCCCGCTATTATCAACCGCACGACTTGCCGTTGGAGGCGCGGGCGGCACAAGTATCGAGCGAATTTTTTTCCGGGTACCGACCATCGCGGTTCCTTTGGTTGACAATCAGGAGCGAACCGCCCGCTTCCTCGCTGGGGA
>CAYZFV010000331.1:0-5077 GCA_964477765.1 uncultured Candidatus Kuenenia sp. | reverse complement strand
GCGGCTTGCTCCGGCGGAATCGCTGGAAATCTACGGCCTCAAGACCTCGCCCGCCTTCGAAGCGGCGGTGGCGGTGGGCATCCGGCTGGCCGGCATCGAGCCCGAAAAGGCTGGGGCGATTCGCCGCTACGCCCTTCACGTCGGCACCGGCTTTCAGATCCTGAATGATCTCAAGGACTGGAGTGGTGACCTGGAGAACGACCGTCGCGTTGCGGGCGATCTGCTTGGTGGCCGGCCGACCTTGATGTGGGCGCTGGCCATGGAGCGGCTGTCGGCCGCGGAGGCCGAGCAACTCCGTGATGTGGCGTGCCGCGCAGGAGGGCCAGATGCCTCTGCGGAGACGATTGCCGAGGCGATCGACACCGCCCGCAGGCTGTTTCTGTCGGCCGACGTGTTTCGTCGGGCCGCGGCGATCGTCGACGAACAGCGGGCCTCGGCAGCCGCCGCCGTGGCCACCTGTCGGCACCCGCGGCTTCGCGAAGTGCTCGAATTTTTGCTTGATCTGGCGGTGCCCGAGCAGGCAGCGTCGACCACGGTGGGCTGAGCGTGGTCGGCAGCGATTCAGTAGCGAGCCGGGCAGACGCGCTGCTCCGCATCTTTTATCCGGCCTCCGGCGAGTTTGCGCGGGTGCGGCGGGTCGAGGCTGCCGAGATTCCCGCACCGTTTCGTGGCCTGCTCGATCACGCCAGTCATATGACGGTGGCCATGGAGCGACACCACGGCGGGCCGGTCTCGCTGCAGGTCGTGCAGGTCGCCCCCGGGACGGCCGACGGCCGCGGCTATGTCCGCGAGATCCTGCTGGTCCGCGGTGATGGCATGGTGGTGCAATATGGAATCGTGCGGCTCGATCTGTCGGCGGTCGACGCCGCCACGGCCGCGGCGATTCGTACCGCCGAGGTGCCGCTGGGCCGGCTGCTGATCGAGGCGGGGCTGCTGCGGGAGGTCCATGACGTGCGGCTGCTCGAGGTGACGCCAGGGGCGGCGCTGTGTCGGCTCTTTGGACGCGAGGTTTGCCGGACGACGTATGGGAGGGTGGCTGAAATCTCACTCGCTGGGAGGCCGGCGATCGAGCTTCTCGAGGTTGCTGCTCCACCGGTTGATCTCGCTGACTGATTGGGAGCGCTGGGGTCAACTGGCGGGGCTCGGGGTTGCCCGTGCCATCTCGCCAGACGCTCGCTCCGGCCCTCCAGGCCCTCCGCTCGCTCGGAGGAAACCTCGCTTTCGCCATCCTGGCTTCGCTCGGTTTCCTACGCCGGCTCCATGGCACGGGCAACCCCTCGCGGGAGCCGATTGCAATCTTCAGCCCCTCACGTTTCAGCCCCTCGCCGGGGGCCGGGGGATCACCCGAAAAAATTTTTTTGGCTGCCAGTTGGGGCGGGGTGCCGAAAGTCTTGCGGCGACGGCGTTTGCGGTGATTGGAGCGATATTGACTCAGTGCGCAAGATGGCGGTAGAGTTCAGTGTCTGGCAAGGATGGTAAGCAAGGAGGCTGGTTCTGAAGGGATTTCGGACCGTTTCAGGAACGGGAATCCTTCTCTGGCTTTCGCCGCTTGCGTCCTCCGGACGCGATTCGTCGAAATGGAGTGCGACGACTGACGTTTCGGCTGGCTGGGAAACTGGCGGCTTCAGCGTCTGCGATTGGCAACAGGAGGCCTTAGGTGTTCGGGGCTGATTCGCGGACGAAAATGCCCTGGATTCCGTATTCGACTAGCTGTGCCACGGCTAGGGAGAGGTGAGAGCACATGCAAAAGACCGTGTATACGACTGGTGAGGCTGCAAAGATCTGCAAAGTGAGTCAGCAGACGATCATTCGCTGTTTCGACTCGGGGCAGCTCAAAGGATTTCGCGTGCCGGGCAGCCGGTTTCGCCGCATCCCGCGGGATCAGCTGTTTCTGTTCATGCGTGACAATGGCATTCCGACCGATGCCCTCGAGAGCGGTCGGCGGAAGGTTCTCGTCGTCGACGACGATCAGGACCTTGTCGAACTGATCACCGATGTCTTGGAGCGGGACGGCCGCTTCGAAACGCGGAGCGTCAATAATGGCTTCGATGCCGGGATGCTGGTGAAGGATTATCGTCCCGACCTGATCGTGCTCGACGTCATGCTGCCCGATATCAATGGCAAGGAAGTCTGCCAGCGGGTTCGCAGCGACTCCACGATGGACGAAGTGAAGATCATCTGCATCTCGGGCATGTGCGAGCCGGACAAGATCGAGGATCTCAAGGCGTCGGGCGCCAACGAGTTTCTGCAGAAGCCGTTCGAGGCCGAAGTGCTTGTTGATCGGATCTGCGGCCTGCTCGATATGGAGTCGGTGGCCGCCGGTTCCTGATGACCGCACCGTCTGGAGCCTGGCTGCTGCTCAACCGAGACAGCCGTCCTCCCGTTGCACTGCCGGTCCCTCGTCAGGCCTGCCTGGGTCTGGCGAGGGCCGTGCTGTTTCAGGGGGAGGGCTGGCAGCACGGGGGCGTTGCGGTCGAGGCGGCGTGGCAAGCGGCGTGGGAGTGTGCCGGTGGTGATCCGGCGGTGGGCGTCTGCCTGTCGGCCTGGCGGCGCGAGGTCACCGCTGCGGAACGGCTACCGGTGCGCTGGGTTGCGGCGGCGCTGGTGCTGGGAGACGATCTGAAGTCGGGCCGTGCGGCGGGAGCCGTGTTTGTGGGCGAGGCGGCCTGGGCCGAGTTCGTGGCGGCCGCGGAGCCTCCGCTGGCAGCGGCTGTGGTGACCGGCGTCATCGATGTGGTTGCGGGGCCGATGCCTCCCGCCGCGGCGATCGAGCCGCAGTTGGAGGCGGTCGTGCTCCGCGATGCCGTGCAAGCCGCGATGGCGACCGAGGCCTGCAGCCGTCGCTTCGACGAGGCGGTGCGAGAGCAGCGCCTCTCGGCCATGCGCGAACTGGCGTATGGGGCCGGCCATGAGATCAATAATCCTCTGGCCAACATCGCGGCACGGGCCCAGGCTCTCCTCTTGGAGGAGACCGATTCGGAGCGCCGCCGCCGGCTGTCGACCATCGTCGATCAGACGTTTCGGGCTCGCGACATGATCGGCGGGCTGATGGTCTTTGCCCGGCCTCCGCGACCGCGGCAGGAGACCACCGACGTGGGGCCGCTCGTGGCTGGTGTCCTGGAAGCCTCGCGGCCGCTGGCCGCGGTGCGGGGGGCGGAGCTGGAATACGCGGCCCCCGTTGAGCCGCTCACCGCCTGGATCGACGGCCCGCAGGTCGAGGAGGCCGTGCGGGCAGTCGTCGTCAACGCACTCGAAGCGGTCGATCCCGGTGGCCGCGTCGTGCTTTCGGTGGCCACTCCCGAGAAGGCGGGAGACGATTCGCACGGAGCCTGCCTGATCACGGTGCAGGACGATGGCCGGGGCATGGATGAGGAGACGGCGCGACGATCGCTTGATCCATTCTTCAGCGGTCGGGAGGCGGGTCGGGGCATCGGGCTGGGCCTGTCGAAGGCGTGGCGGCTGATCGACACCAACGGCGGAGTCTTGGAGATCGATTCCAAGCCCGGGCAGGGCACATGCGTGATGATCCGTGTGCCACGTCTGAGACAGCCTCGGGAAGCGGTCGCGCGTTAGAGTTTTCCTATCTTGCCTCGATCAAGACGGCCCCGCGATTGGAGGCCTCCCCGGTGCCGTCTTCGCCCGTGTTCTCCTGTCGCCCGGGGTTGTTGGCTTTCGCGACGTTCTCTATTCTTCCCCGCACGAGCCACGCAGACGCGTCTGCTTTTTCGTGGCCTCGCATGGCGTGATCCCCTCATTTGCCTCGTATGCATGGATGCATCGATGAGCCTCAGTGGATTTGATGGTGAGACGGGCCTGCAGGCGGCCCCCCGGAACGGCGTCGGTACCAGCCTGCGCGAGCCGTCGCTCGGTGGGCGACACGGGCGGATCGGGCAGCCTCAGGTATGGCATGCCAGGGTCAAGGTCGAAGACGAGTTCCCTCTTGCCGCCGGCCAGCAGGCCGCGGAGAAGACAGCCGACTGGCTGCTCGAGCGGCAGGCGAGAGACGGCCACTGGCGGGGGCCCCTCGAGGGCGACACGATCCTCGAGAGCGAATACATCCTCATTTTGGCGTGGGCTGGCAGGCTTGCTCGCCCGGAGGCGGCGGCGTGTGCCCGCCGGATCCTGCGGGAGCAGCTGCCGTCCGGCGGCTGGGCGATCTACCCGGGTGGGCCGGTCGACGTGAGCGCCAGTGTGAAGGCCTATTTGGCCCTCAAACTGACGGGGCACGATCCGCAGTCATCCGCACTCGCCCGCGCCCGGGCTGCGATCCGTTGGGCCGGTGGGCCGTGGGCCGTCAACAGTTTCACGCGGTTCTACCTCGCACTGCTCGGTCAGATTCCCTATTCGGCGTGCCCGGCCGTGCCGCCCGAGATGGTTTTGCTGCCCGACTGGTTTCCGATCAACCTCCACCGTGTGTCGGCCTGGTCGCGAACGATGATCGTGCCGCTCTCGTTGATGTGGGCCTTCAAGCCGGTGCGGGAGATTCCCGCCCACCTCGGCATGCTCGAGCTCTTCGAGCCTGGTGAACTTGACAGGCCGCCCCCGACCGGTGGCCCCGGGCCCTGGGATCGCTTCTTCCGCGGCGTCGATCGGGTGATGAAGGCCTGCGAGGCGCTCGGCCTGCAGCCGCTTCGCAGTCGCGCCGTGCAGACTTGTCGGCGGTGGATGCTCGAGCGGTTCGCCGGCAGCGACGGCCTGGGAGCCATTTTCCCGCCGATCGTGTGGAGTATCGTCGCCCTCCGGGCCATGGGCTGCGACGACGATGCGCCGGAAGTCGTGGAATGCTGGCAGCAGCTACATCGGCTGGTGGAGCCGGATGGCGACGGTGGCGTGCGGATCGAGCCCTGTCGATCGCCGGTGTGGGATACGGCGATCACGCTCCGGGCGCTCGCCGATGCCACGGCCGCCGGCGTCTGCGACGGCGGGCCACCGCGGCGGAAACTCGATCAGGCGGTCGACTGGCTCCTCGACAACGAGCTGCGAACGGCCGGCGACTGGCGGAAGGGCGTGCCCGCCGCGCGTCGGCCCGCCTCGGCTTCGGGCTGGTGTTTCCAATATGCCAATCGTTTTTATCCCG
>CAYZFV010000330.1:0-3458 GCA_964477765.1 uncultured Candidatus Kuenenia sp. | reverse complement strand
GTTCAGGACCGCAAGGGTCCCAACCGCGTCGGCATCCCGATGACCAAGATCAGGCTCTTCGGTCTGGGCCAACCACTCGCGGACGGCCTCAAGATCATCTTGAAGGAAGACTTCACGCCGAAGCATGTCGACAAGGTGCTCTACAACGCGGCGCCGTTGCTCATTCTCGCCACGTCGCTGGCGATCTTCGCGGCGATTCCGTTTGGCAGTGTGCTGCCTCCGCTGGGCATCCCCGGCCTGCCCGACCCCGTGCCCTTCCTCGTGGCGCCGGGGCTCGACGTCGGCGTGCTCTGGGTCTTCGCCCTCTCGAGCATCACCGTCTACAGCGTGCTGCTCGGTGGCTGGGCCAGCAACAATAAATATGGCTTCCTGGGCGGCCTGCGAAGCAGCGCCCAACTCGTGGCCTACGAAATCCCGCTCGGCCTCGGCCTGCTTGGTGTCGTGCTGGCGGCGGGCTCGCTGCGGCTCGACGTGATCATGAATGCCCAAGCCCAAAGCGGTATCTGGTATGCCTTCGCCCAGCCCTTGGGCTTTCTCGTGTTTCTCGTGGCCGCCTTCGCCGAGGCGGCCCGACTCCCCTTCGACCTGCCGGAGGCCGAGCAGGAACTCGTCGGTGGCTATCACACCGAATACTCGGGGATCAAGCTGCTGCTGTTCCTCGTCGCCGAGTTTCTCCACATGGTCACGGCGTCGTTTCTGATCGTGATCATGTTTCTGGGTGGCTGGCACTTCTGGGGCCTCACCGGTTCCGGCAACGAGGTGACCTGGGCCGGGGCGTTCATTCGCTTCGGCGTGCTCTCGGCCAAGATCTTCGCCGTGATCCTGTTCTTCATGCTCGTCCGCTGGAGTTGGCCGCGGTTTCGCTTTGATCAGCTGATGAATCTCGCCTGGAAGGTGATGCTGCCGCTGGGGCTGGTGAATCTGGTCACCGTGGCCACGATCGAGGAGTTTCGCCCGCAACTCGTTGCGGCCCTCGGCGCATCGGTAGCCGGCTGGGTGGCGATCGTCGCGCCGTGGGCGGTGTTCTTCCTCGGCTGGATCGCCGCCGGGCTGCTCACGCCATCCGGCACCGACAACCGTCCCATCCGCACCCACGACCCGTTCGACATCGAGCACGAACTCTCCGGAGCCTGAGCCTGCCATGAAGTCGACTGACCCATCGATCACCTGGCTTGAAGAAAAGCCGCTGGGGCTCGCCGAGCGGCTGTACCTGCCGCTCTTCGTGCAGGGCCTCACCACCACCGCCCGGCATCTGGTGAGCCCGAAGGTGACGGTGAGCTATCCCGAGCAGCGGCCGACCGTCGGCAATCCGCTCATCTACCGCGGGGTGCATCGGCTCAATCGCGACGAGGAGGGCCGTGTGAAGTGCGTGGCCTGCTTCCTCTGCGCGACCGCCTGCCCGGCCCACTGCATCGACATCGTGGCGACCGAGAGCCCGTGGCCCGATCGCGAGAAATATCCCGAGGCCTTCCAGATCGACGAGTTGCGGTGCATCTTCTGTGGCATGTGCGAGGAAGCCTGCCCGGTCGATGCGATCGAACTGACGAGCCTGCTCGATCTCACGGGCAAGAGCCGCGAGGAGATGATCTTCGACAAAGAGAAACTCCTCAGCGTCTACGACATGACGAAAGACGCCGAGCCGATGAAGTCGGCTCAATTCAAGGAAGAACTCTCCCAGCCGCAGGGTGCGGGAGGCGGGGCGTGATGCTGGCGGCGATCGACCCGTTTTCTCCCGGCGTGCTCCTGGCCGCCGCCGTAACCACGACGGCCGTGAGCCTGTGGCTGCTGCTGCCCCGTGGCCAGAGTGGCCGCCGGGAGCGGCGAGCGCGGTGGCTCGGGGCTCTCCTTGGCATCGCCGCCCTGGCGGCGTTCATCGCCACCGGCCGGCGGCTCGGCGGGCTCGGTGAAGAATCGGTGTTTCTGATCGTGTCGCTCGTGGCGGTGGTGTCGGCCGCGGCCACGGTCGTGTCGCGGTCGCCGGTCTATGCGGCGATCTGGTTTGCCCTCTCGCTGGCCGGCGTGGCCGGTGTGCTGCTCGTGCTGGGTGCGCAGTTTCTGGGTGTCGCCACGATCGTGGTCTACGCCGGGGCGATCCTCGTGATGTTTCTCTTCGTGCTCATGCTCGCCCAGCCGTCTGGATTGGCCCCCTACGACCGCGTCTCGAACGAACCGCTTCTGGCGGCGGTCGCCGGGGCCGTGCTGCTGGGGCTGTTGTCGCTCTCGATCGGCCGGCTCTCGGCCGGCGACGATGCGGCCGCCGCCGATGCCGTCCCCGCCACGGCGATCGATGCCCTCCAGGCCGATCACGTGGCTCGGCTCGGAGCCGAACTGTTTGGCCGGCACCTCGTCGCCATCGAGGCGGCCGGCGTGCTCTTGCTGATCGCCCTGGTCGGATCGATCGCGATCGTGGCCCGCGGCGAAGAGGCTCGCGTGCGGGAAAGGGGGGCTGCCTGATGGGATCACTGCCGCTTCTGCAAAACGCGCTCATCGTCGGTGCGATCCTGTTCAGCCTCGGGCTCGTCGGCATCCTCGCCCGGCGCAACCTGATCGTGATGTTTCTCGCCGCCGAGATGATGCTCCAGGGGATTTCGGTGAGCCTCGTCGCCTGGAGCCGCTACCATGGCGACTGGGGGGGCCAGATGCTCGTGATCTTCGTGCTCACCGTGGCGGCGTGTGAGGCGGCGATCGCGCTGGTCTTCGTGCTCGGGGCCTTTTCCCGCACCGGCCGGCTTGATGCCGCGGCCTGGCAGTCGCTCCGCGAGGCCACGCTCGGCCGCGTGATCGACCATGAACTCCCCGCCGTCGACACCCTCCCCCAGAAGTTTCCCACGCTCACGCCCGCCGGCGTCCTTCCCGAAACCGACGAAGACGAACTGCTCCAGCGGGAACACGTCTGACGCCGCTCGCCCCGTACCCTCATGCAAGACATCTCGCCCGCCACGCTTCTCGTCCTCGTGCCGCTCCTGCCGCTGCTGGGCGCCATTGTCACGGTCGCCTTCGGCCGGCTGCTCGGCAGCCGGGCCCACCTTCCGGCCGTGATTTCGATCGCGGCGGCTCTGGCCTGCGCGATCGTGCTGCTTTCGGGCACGGCCCGGCTCGTCGGCGACGCCCACGGCAACGCGGTGCGGCCGGTCGAGATGATCACCACGCTCTGGCAATGGGCCACCGTGGACGGCACCCAGCCCTTTTCCATTCCGGTGGCGCTGCGGCTCGACCCACTCACCGCCACGATGCTCACGATCATCACGAGTGTCGGCCTGCTCGTGGCGATCTACTCGATCGGCTACATGCACGACGATCCGGGCTACCCGCGGTTTTTCGCCTTGGTGGCGGCGTTCGTGTTTTCGATGGCGATGCTCGTGGCGGCGAGCAATTTTCTGCTGGTCTACGTCTTCTGGGAGGCGGTGGGGGCCTGCAGCTATCTCCTGATCGGCTTCTGGTTTCGCAAGCCGGAGGCG
>CAYZFV010000329.1:0-11717 GCA_964477765.1 uncultured Candidatus Kuenenia sp. | reverse complement strand
CGGCCGGGCGTGGCCACGAGCACATCAACGCCCCGCATCATCGCGCGGGCCTGCGGCTGCTGCCCCACGCCACCGTAGATCACGGCGGCCGTGATGCCGGCATGTCGGCCGTAGGCGAGGAAACTTTGGTGGATCTGGCCGGCAAGCTCCCGCGTGGGGGCGAGCACGAGCGTGCGGCACCGTCGCGGAGCGGCGGCGCGGGGGGCGGCCAGCATCCGGTCGATCAACGGCAGCGCGAAGGCGGCCGTCTTGCCCGTGCCTGTCTGGGCGCAGCCAAACAGGTCGCGGCCGGCGAGCACATGCGGGATGGCCTGCGCTTGGATCGGCGTGGGCGTGGCATAGCCCTCCTCGGCGAGGCTCCGCAGCACGAGCGGCGAAAGGGCGAGGTCGAAAAAGGAAATCAAAGAGGTCGGGGTCGTAATCAAGAGACATTCCAAAGGGTGGATAAAAGAAGCAGCAGCTACACGGTGGACCGGACGGGAATCCCGATGGCAGCCACAGGCCGCACAGCGATCCCGGTGATGGACCACTGCTTGCCGGGCAAGAAGTTTTCAGAGACGGCCGGGATCAAACATCCGGCACACTCGAAAAACGCCGCTGCGAAAAGAGGCGATCGCGGTGGGCACGATTCATCTACAAAAGACGCTTGGCACCACCATCATCAAATCCGTTCTGACTAAACACTACCACCATTCCAGCCCTTTGGCAATGTGGCTTCGTCGGCGGAGTTGCACGATTTCGATCGATTGGCAACGCTTTTGGGCTCTGGACACAAAGGATTGATGGTGAAACTCGCCCTCCACTGGCAGATTCTGATCGGCATGCTGGCCGGGGCGGCGATCGGCGTCGGGCTCAATGTGGGGGCGGGCCGATCGCGGGTGGTGCTCGATGATGGGCTGCCGGCGGGAGTCGCTGCGGTTGAAATCAACGACTCCGCCGACCGGACAACGATCCGCCGGCGCGCGGCCGATGGTACGCAACAGGTCTTCGTGATCGGGCCCGCCGCCGGGGCGGCAGATGCCGACGCCGGGGCCGAGGTGTTTGGCGGCTGGCCGGAGCTTCGCCGGCAAGAACCGGCGTTGGCCGACCTCTACGAAGCCCGTGGCCAGAGCCCGGCGCGGGTGTGGGGAGAACGGTTTCGTCGGATCGGGAGCCTCTTCCTGCGGCTCCTCAAGATGGTGGCCGTGCCGCTGATCATCACCTCGCTGGCCAGCGGCGTGCTCGGGCTGGGCGGCACCGGCAGCATCGGCAGGATGTTTTCCCGCACGCTCGGCTACTACTTCGCGACGAGCCTGCTGGCGATCATCACGGGGCTGGTTGTCGTGAATATCGTGCGGCCCGGCCTCCGCGGAGGTGGTCTGCCAGTCGCGGCGGCAGGGGCGGGCGAGGCCGCCGAGCCGGTGGTAGCGCAGGGTCTGGGCGATGTGCTCTTCTCGCAGCTCGAGGCGATGATTCCGGAAAATCCGTTTGCCGCCGTGGTCGAGCCCAATTTCCTCTCGATCATCGCCTTCACGATCGCCTTCTCGATCTTCGCGATGCTCGTGGGGGGCGAAGTGGCGGCGGCCGTCCGCCGTGCGGCCGAGACCGGCTTTGCCGTGATGATGGCGATGACGACGGCGATCATCCGTCTCGCACCGGTGGGTGTGTTTTTCCTCGTCGCCTACGTGACGGCCACGCAGGGCCTTGATGTGTTTCGCTCGTTGGCCTGGTACATGCTGGCGGTGGCGATCGCGTTGGCCTTCCATGCGGCGGTCACGCTGCCGGCGATCGTCTGGTTGGTGAGCCGGCGGAACCCGGCGGCCTTCGCGCAGGCGATGTCCCCCGCCCTGCTCACGGCGTTTTCCAGCGCCTCGAGCAACGGCACGCTGCCCCTCACGCTCTCCTGCGTGGAGCATCGGGCCGGCATCCGCAACCGCACCGCGTCGTTTGTGTTGCCGCTGGGGGCCACGGTCAATATGGACGGCACGGCGCTGTATGAAGCCGTGGCCGTGCTCTTTATCGCGCAGCTGCATTTCGGCGAAAACCTGCCGCTGGTGCAGCAGGTGGTGGTTTGCGTGACGGCCCTGCTGGCGAGCGTGGGGGCTGCCGGCATCCCCCATGCGGGCCTGGTGATGATGGCGATCATCCTCCAGGCGGTGGGGCTACCGGCCGAGTCGCAAGGCATTATCCTGGCGGTCGATCGCGTGCTCGACATGATGCGGACGACCGTCAACGTGTGGAGCGACAGCTGTGGCTGCGCGGTGATCGATGCCTGGGAGGATCGGGAGACCGAGAGGACGATATGAGCGGATCGACGACGGCAGCAACGCCTGCCTGGTGGCGCAGCGACGATGTGTGGGCGATGCTGGTGGCGGCCGGTCTGCTGGCCGTGGCCTGGTGGTGCACGCTCCCCGCTGGCGACCCTGCAAAAGCAGAAAGTCGCCCCTCCTTCACCAACCTGCTGACTCCGTGGCTGGCCACGCCAGGCGGCTGGTCGATCGATCCTTCCCGCGGGTTTGCGGGCACCACGGCACCGGATGGACCGACGCGCGCCGCTGCGGTGGCCGTGACGGCCGCCGGCTGCGTGGCGGTGTTTGCGATCGCGTTGGCGGGCGTGGGTATGCCGCTCACTCGCAGCGTGCCAGCGCTGGCAGGCGTCACCGCGCTGGCGACGCTCGCCTGGCTCGTGAGCGGGCAGGCATTCATCAAGAGCCTGCAGCTGGAGTATGTCTTGTGGGCCTTCGCCGGCGGGCTCTTCATCAGCAACGTGATCGGTACCCCCGTCTGGCTCAAGCCGGCCCTGCGGGGCGAGCTCTACATCAAAACGGGGCTCGTGCTGATGGGATCGAGCCTGCTCTTTGGCACACTGATGAAGCTCGGGCCGCCCGGCATTCTCGTGTCGTGGATCACGACGCCGATCGTGCTTGTGAGCACCTACCTCTTCGGCCAGCGGGTGCTGAAGATCGAGTCGCGGTCGCTGAACCTCGTGCTGTCGGCCGACATGAGCGTGTGTGGCGTGTCGGCGGCGGTGGCGACGGCCGCGGCCTGCCGCGCAAAGAAAGAAGAGCTTTCGATCGCCATCGGCATCTCGCTGGCCTTTACCGTCGTGATGATGTTTGCCCTGCCGGCGGTGATCGAGGCGATGGGGCTCGACCAGGTGCTGGCCGGCGCGTGGATCGGGGGCACGGTCGACTCGACCGGTGCCGTGGTGGCCGCAGGTGAACTCGTGGGGCCCGTGGCCCGCGACGTGGCCGCCTCGGTGAAGCTGATCCAAAACGTGCTGATCGGTGTGATCTCGCTGGCCGTGGCGGCCTGGTGGGCCCGCACGGCCGATGACGCCACGGTTGCCGAGACGGCCGCCACTCCGACCGCCGGCACGGTACTCGCCGAAATCTGGCGGCGGATGCCGAAGTTTGTGCTCGGCTTCATCGGCGCCTCGGCCCTGTTCACCTTGCTCGCCTCCACCGGGCCCGAGGGCCGCGATGCGGCCGTGGCGACGATGCTGAAGGGGCCGGTGAAGATGATGCAGTCGTGGTGCTTCTGCCTCGGGTTTGTGAGCATCGGCCTGGAGACCGAGGTCCGCCGGCTGGCGGCGGCGATGGGGTCGTGGAAGCCGGTGCTTCTGTACCTTTGCGGCCAGGCCTTCAATCTGTTTCTCACGTTCGTGATGGCGTGGCTCGCGTTTCGCGTCGTGTTTCCCGACGTCGCGGCCCGATTGGCATCGGGGGGCGGCTGAGGGTAGAGTCGAGTCGGCGCCGGGTGGGCGACATGATCGGCCGCGCAGCCAGGCGCGGTGACAAAGGGGCATGGAACACCCCGCCTCCACAGGTGTTCCATGCGATTCTTTTCTGGCAAGCGGGTGCTGGTCGTCGGCTCGATCGGCTTCGACAGCTGGCTGCTGCGGGCGGGGCGACGCTTCCTGCCGGGCCTGGTCCGTCGCCTCACCGATGGCGAGGTGCAAGAGGCCCTGGCCGCCACGCGGCACAAGGAGGCGACATGCCTGACGTGACGATCACGCCCGTCGAAACCGGCCGCCAGCAACGCCGCTTCCTCAGCCTCCCCTGGCAGCTCTATCGCGACATGCCGCAGTGGGTGCCGCCACTCTGGCACACGGCGAGGCGGCAGCTCGGCTTTGCCCGGCACCCATTTTATGAACGGGCGCGGAGTCGCTCCTTTCTCGCCACCCCCGATGGTCTGGACGTCGGCCGGGTCACCGCGATCGTTAACGACGCCCACAACGACCGGCATCAGGAACGTCTGGGCTTCTTCGGGTTTTTCGAGTGTGCCGACGACTCGGAGGCGGCGCGAGCGCTCTTCGACGCGGCCCAGGCATGGCTCGCCGCGGAAGGGATGACCGCCATCCGCGGGCCGGCCAACCCTTCGCTCAACTACGAATGCGGGCTGCTCGTCGATGGCTTCCACCTCCCGCCGCAGTTCATGATGACCTACAACCATCGTTGGTATGAGCGGCTGATTCTCGAAAACGGCTTCGCGTGGGTGCAGGATCTCTTCGCCTTCTGGGGCACGCTCGACATGCTCGCCACGCTCGATCCCAAGCTGGCCCTCTTCGCCGAGATCGATCGGAAGCCGGTCGGCGCCTGCTTCTGCCTGCTCGACTACAACCCGCGGATCAAGGCGATCGATGGTCGCCTCTTTCCCTTCTGCTTCCTCCGGCTGCTGGCCAACCGGCGGGCGATCACGAGCATGCGGGCGATGACGACCAACGTCGTCCCCGAGTACCAGGCCTGGGGGATGCGGGAGGTCGAGTTCTCCTGGGTGCTCGAAAGCAACCACCTCTCGCGACGCACCCTCGAACGCGGCGGCGCCCTGAAGACGAAGACCTACCGGCTCTATCAGAGCAGGTGAAAGTTCACGAACAGGCGGCGCGCCGGCTCAGGGGCGGCAAAAGTCTCCTCGCGGAGAAACTTCCTCGCTCGTGCGTCATATGACGGGTTCCACCCGAGACGGCTCGAAAGTTTCTAACGCTCGTCGAGCGTTCGCCGACCCCTGAGCCTCCGTGTAGCGCAGGCATTCTTCGTCGTGGCTGCAATACCGTGGCCCTAGCCCGTCGAGCGGGCGAAAGCGTCGGCGGCGCAGGCGGTGGCGACGGCGGCGACGCCGTTGGCGGCCGTGACGCGGCGGCGATGGGAGCGGTCGTGAATCCAGGCGATCTGGTCGGCCAGGAGGTCACGAACGGCGCGGGCGTAGGTCTCCATTTTGTCGAGACCGCTGGAGAAGGAGATCTCGACGAGTGAGGAGGCTTCGAAGGCTTTGAAGCGGCCCCGCATGTGGCGGGCGGCGGCTTCGTAGCGATCGACCTGCCGGACGACGCTGCCCGGCAGGATGTCGGCAAGCCGGTCGAACGCAGCGCCATCCACGAGCGCTCGCAGCGTGCCGTGGGTGAAGATCCAGTCGAAAAGCCGCAGCTCGCCCCGCTCGAAGACGAGTCGCAGCTCCTGGCGGTCGAGCCGGCCTGGCTGGTGAAAGCCGTGCACGAAATGCATGAGCACACCCGTCTGCGGAATGTCGGTGGCGTAGCGGCAGGTGCAGCAGACCTGCTCCTCGACCGGTTCGTGGGCGGTGTTCTCGGCGTGCGGCCGCACGCTGCGGGCCGCCGCCACCACGGTGGCCGGCCCCAGCCAGTCGGCCACGAGGTCGAAAAAATGCACGCCGTGCTCGACGAAGATGCCGCCGCTCATGTCGCGGTTCCAGAACCAGTGGTTGCGGCCGAGGCCCTCGTCGGAGGCGTCGTTGATGAAGAGGCCGTGGATCAGCTCGCCCAGGAGCTTGGAATGGATCACCTGCTTCACGACGTCGGCCAGCGGAGCATACGGCTCGACCAGATTGGCGGTGCAGACGCGATCGGCGCGGGCGGCGAGCCGGGCAAGTTCCTCCGCCTCGGCGACCGTCGTGCCCGGCGGTTTTTCGACGAGCACATGCTTGCCCGCCTCGAGCGCGGTCGTGGCCTGCCGGAAGTGGGCCGCCGGGGGCGTCGCGATGTAGACCAGGTCGATGTCACCGGCGGTGAGCAGAGCGTCGACCTGCCGCTGGCCGACGCCGAGGTCAGCCGCCGCACGGCCCGCCGCGGCCGCGTCGATGTCGGCCACCGCCGTCACGGCCACGCCGGGCAGATCGTGGTATTGCCGGGTGGCGAAGCGGGCAAACGCCCCGCAGCCCACCACGCCGATGCGAAGGGTGGCAGGAGGGGCGGCGAGCGAACTGGTAGGTGACGAGGCTGGCATGGTCGCATCTCCCGGGGGAAGACATCCATGCCGTGGTCAACTCTAGGCGTGGCTTGCCCGCGAGATCCAGCGAGCCGCATGGGAGCGGGCCTGTCACGGATCCGCTCGCCGGTCAGTTGGCCCGGATGGCGTAGAGCGCCTCGTAGGACCGCACGTAGAGCGTGCCGTTGGCGAACACGAGCGAGGCGGTGATCGCCTCGCCGATGTCGATCGAATCGAGCAGTTCAAACTTTCGTCCGGCCTTCACCACCGACACCCAGCCGTCGTTGGATCCAAACGAGAGGCGGCCGTCGGCCAGGAGCGGGCTGGTGCGGTGCTGGCCGGTGTGGGTCCGCTGGAGATAGACGTCTTCGCCCGTCTCGAGATCGACACACTGCAGCTTGCCGTCTTTGTGGAGCAGATACACGAGGCCGTCGGCAATCACCGGCATGCTCACGTCGGGCGTGAGCGGGTTGATCCAGCGGACCACCGCGGCCTTGTCGGAGCAGTCGCCGGCGAGATCGTCTGTCACCCGCAACGCCACGGTCGGCCCGCCCTTGCAGGTGGGGATGATGATCGTGCCGGGCACGACGCCGGGCGAGGAGACAAACCGAAACGTCTGATCATGGGGCTTGGGGTTGGTGGCCGTCGGACCATTCAGCCCGCCAAACCGCCACAGCTCGCGGCCGTCGTCGAGGGCATGGCCGGTGGTGCAGTCGGCCCCGTGGGCCACGAGAAACTCGCGGCTGCCGTCGCGATAGAGCATCGGCGAGGCGTAGGAATGCTTGCACTCAAACTGGGCATCGGTGATCCGATCGACCTCCCAGATCGTCTGGCCGGTCTTCTTGTCGAGCTTGATCACCTTGCCGGTGCGGGTCTGGTCGTCGAGCTTCATCGCCCCGTGGATCAGCTGCAGATAGAGGGCGTCGCCATCGAGCACCGGGGTGGAGGTCATCCCAAACTGGATGTCGATCCTGCCAAACCGCTCGTTGGCATCGAGCCGCCACACCTCGGCGCCATCGACCGTGTAGCAGGCGAGGGTGCCGGTGCCGAAAAACACCCACACATGCGTGCCGTCGGTCGAGGGGGACGGTGATGCGGAGTTGCCCTCGCCAGCCCGCGCATCCTGATTGCCCGAGCCGACCGTTCGCTTCCACTTGATCGCCCCGTCTTCGGCGGCGATGCAGAGCAGTACGAGGTCGTCGCCTTCGTTGCTTGTCAGATAGATGCGGTCGCCCCACACGCAGGGCGTGGCCCCGGCCCGACCGGGCAGCGGCGTCCGCCACGCCACGTTGAGCGTCTTCGACCACGTCTCCGGCAGACCATGCTCGGTGGAGATGCCGTCATTCTTCGGTCCCCGCCACTGCGGCCAGTTGTCGGCGTGGGCCGGTGGCGTGGCGACGACATGCGCCGCCACGAGCCATCCCAGCATGGCAATGGAGCGAACGCTCATCAGCGCCTCCGGGCGGCCTTCTTGGCGGCCTTCTTTTTCACAGCCTTTTTCTTGACGGTCTTCTTTTGCGGAGCCGTAGTTTTTTTGCCGGCCTTCTTGGCGGTCTTTATCTTGGCTGTCTTCGTCACTTTCTTGCCGCGGGCGGCCTTGCGGGCCGGCCGGGCCACGCGGGCCTCAGCGACCTCGTCGAGGAATTCATGCACTGTCGCTGCCAGGTCGGCCTCGGAGAGCGGCTCCACTTCGTCCATCACCAGGAGCGACAGCTCGCCCCGCTGCTGGGCGGCCATGAGCGTCTTGTATTCCTCGAGGTTGAGGTCGTCATGATCGTCGTCCTCGCTCGTCAGAAACTCGAAGCCGATCCGGTTCTTGGCATCCCAGCCGTCGATGTGAAACGAAACGCCATATTCGCGAAACATGATGTTGCGGGTAATGGTGTAGCCTCGTGCGCGGAACAGGCGGGCAAGCAGGTCGCAGGCCTTGGTTTCAGAGAGCGTGTCGGGCATGGGGCCCCTCAAGGTAGGGTGCGGAAAAGAGCACAACCGCCGCAGGATAGCCGATTGACGCTACGACGCAATCGCCTTGTAGACGTGGCCTTCGTTGGCGTCGATCCGCTCGGGGCGGCCCCCATGAAAATAGACCAGCTTTTTGTGGTCGAGACCGAGGAGATAGAGGATCGTCGAGTGGAGGTCGTGCACATGCAGCCGGTTTTCCACGGCGTGCAATCCGATCTCGTCGGTCGTGCCGTGGACGGTGCCCCCGCGGACGCCACCGCCGGCCATCCACATCGTGAAGCCCGTCGGGTTGTGGTCGCGGCCATCCCCCTTCTCGCTCATCGGCGTGCGGCCAAACTCACCGCCCCACACCACGAGCGTGTCATCGAGGAGGCCGCAGCGCTTCAGATCGGCGAGCAGGCCGGCCACCGGCTTGTCCATCTCGCGACACATTTTCGCATGGTTGCCCTCGATATCTTTGTGGGCATCCCACTTGCTGCCGGCGCCGTGGTAGCACTGCACAAACCGTACCCCCCGCTCCACGAGCCGCCGGGCCAGCAGGCAGTTGCGACCAAACGCCGCCGTCTCCTTGTCGTCGAGGCCGTAGAGCGTCTTGGTCTCGGCGGACTCCTGCGCGAGATCGACCGCATCGGGGGCATGGCCCTGCATCTGAAACGCGAGTTCGTAGGAGCGAATCCGGGCATCGAGTTCACTGTTGGCGTCGCGGCCGTCTTGATGCCGCCGATTCCGCTGCTGCAGATAGTCGAGCGCGAGCCGCTGCTGGGCGGCGGTCACATGGCCCGGCGGCGCGAGGTTGGGAAACGGCGGCCCCTCCACTTCGAGCGGCGCTCCCTGGTAGACCGCCGGCATGAAGCCGCTGCCCCAGTTCCGCGGACCGTTGACGACCACATCCTCACGGTCTTGCATGACCACGAAGGCGGGCAGGTTTTCATTCTCGGTGCCCAGCCCGTATGTCACCCAGCTGCCGAGCGACGGCCGGCCGGCGAACTGCGTGCCGGTGTTCATCTGGCAGACGCCGCCGGAGTGATTGATGCCGTTGGTCCAGCAGGAGCGGATCACGGCGAGCTCGTCGGCCTGCGTGGCGATGTGGGGCAGCCAATCACTGATCCAGAGCCCGGCTTCACCGTGCTGCTTCCAGGTGCGTTTCGAGGCCAGGATGGGCGACCCAAACTCACCCATCGCCGTGATCACCCGCCCGAAGCTCTCCGGCACGGGCTTCCCGGCCAGCCGATCGAGCGCCGGCTTCGGATCGAAGAGGTCGATGTGGCTCGGGCCTCCTTCCATGAAAAGGAAGATCACGCTCTTGGCCCGCCCGCCGACATGCGGCGGCTTGGGGGGCAATGGCGACGTGCCTGCCGTGGAACCAGCCGCCGCAGCGGCCGCCTCGCGACCGAGGATTCCGGCCAGGGCGACGGCCCCGAAGCCGGCACCGGCGGAGGCGAGCATGTGGCGGCGAGAGAGATAGGTCATGGCAGGATCCTCAGTCGAGATAGAGCAGTTCGTTGTCGTTGAGCAGGGCGTGGATCAGGGCCACTCGCGCCCACTCGCGGGGCGAGAGCCGCTCGATGGGGCCGACCGACACGTGGGCATGATGGCCCCGGCCCGAGGCGTCGTGGGCGATCGCTTCGGGATCGTCAAACCGCCAGTCGAGCACCGGCTCCCGACTCCCGCCGGCCTCGATCTCCGGCGGCGTCAGCCGAGCGGCATCAAGTCGCAGGCGTGCGATGAGGCCGTCCCAGGCCAGCTTATCGCGGCGGTTGCCGAGCCGGAGCGGGTCGCCATCGTGGATGAAGCGGTTTACTTCGTGTGGGACCTGCGCCGTCTGAAGTCGAGCATCAGGAACGCTCAAGTCGCGAAGGAAAAATGTGATCCCATTCTCGGAAAGATCGTCGAGGTCGACGCTGACGCCGACAAAATAGGGCCGGTCAAGCTCCAGCCGCAGGTTCGAGGCCACCACCTCGTAGTGAATGTGTTCGGCATCTTCGGTCTTGCCGACCAGCTGCAGGATCAGATTCCGCGGCTGATAGCGGCTCTTGGTCGAGGTGACGCCGAGCGACCAGCCCGGCTGCTTGGGGTCGCCCGACCAGGTGGCGGCGATCGTCCGCACCTTGGCATCTTCATAGAGCGACCGCAGGAGCACCACGCCCCGCACCGTGAAGTCGGCCTGCGGGAGACAACTTGTATCGAGCAGGTCGATCGCGAGCTCCCCGTCCGGCGACAGGGCGACCGCCTGCGCTGCCGGCCCGTCGACGATGCCGGGCATGGGCACGAGACGCTCGGCCTCGGTGCGGTTGCGATCGATGGGGGTGATCGCTTTATAGGCGGCCATGAAGGCCGCGGCATCATGCACTTCGTCGGCGGTCGCCACGCGTCCGAAGAGTTGGCGATGGAGCGTGGCCACAAACGCCTCGTCAGGGAGCGGCGCCAGCCGCCGGGCGATCGCCCGGGCCTTCTCGTGGGCCCAGTCGCTGTTCGAAAGCAGCAGCGCCTGCATCGGTGTGGTCGTGCGGTGTCGCTCGCCTGCCGACTGGATGCGGTCGGGGAGGTCGAAGGCGGCCAGGAGCGGGTCGGGCTTGTTGCGGCGCACCGGCTGGTAGATCGCCCGCTGGCGCATCGTGTCGATCGAGACGCGGCCCGAGGCGGCCGTGATCGTGTCGGTGATCTCCTCGCCGGAGAGCCGCCGCGGGTTGACCCGCCAGAGGAGCTTGTTTTCCGGGTCGACGCTCGTGATCTGATCGTCGGGATTCCGGGCCGATGTCTGCCGAAAGGTGGCGGAGGTGAGGATCAGCCGGTGGAGCTTCTTGAGGCTCCAGCCCTCTCGAATCAACCACGAGGCCAGCCAGTCGAGCAGCTCCGGATGGGTGGGGGCCTGGCCGAGATGGCCGAAGTCACTGGCCGATGCCGATAGGCCCCGGCCGAAGTGCTGCTGCCAGACGCGATTGACGATCACCCGCGCCGTGAGCGGGTTTTCAGCGCTCGCGATCCAGCGGGCCAAGGCGGTGCGACGGCCCGTACTGGCCAGCGCGGCAGGCGGCGGCTCGATCACGGCCGCGCCGGCATCGAGCAGCGTGAGGAAGCCGGGATCGATCGGGGTCTTCGTGCGGTCGTCGGGGATGCAGGTGAGCGGAGCCTGCGGGCCCACGTCACCCGCCACGAAGGCCTGCACAGGCAGCGGCTTCGGTTTGAGGCTGTCGTAGGCCGCGACCTGCTCGAGCAGCTGCTTCCGCTCGGCGGCGGCCGCTTCGTCGAGATGCTCGTCGAGCTTTTCCGGCTGAAACGCAAACTGTCGCGCGGCGAGCATTGCGATCTGGTGCTCGTGGGGCGTGCGGTCCTCCGGCCGCTTGGCGATCATCGCCTGGATCTCGGGCGGAAACATCTTCGGCGGCTGCCCCTTGGCGTGCTTAATCAGCAGGGGCCGCTCGATGGCGTCGAGGCGGCGGCGCAGATCGGCCGTCGCCTGTTCCCAGGCCCGCTGTTGCTCGGCAAAGGCCGTGAGCGTGGCGAGATCGGCCACCGGCTTGGCCTCTGTCGGCTGGAAGGGGGCAAAGAAGG
>CAYZFV010000328.1:0-4349 GCA_964477765.1 uncultured Candidatus Kuenenia sp. | reverse complement strand
GATCCGCTCCCGATCAAACGCCGTGCCGGCCACCAGCGGCGCCGCCACGCCGAGCATCGCTTCGAGCGTGTCGATCGAATCGAAGATCTGCTCCTTGTCTTCCTGGAGATCGCGGTTGTAGGCCGTCGGCAGGCCCTTCAAGAGCACGAGGAGGGCCTGCACGTTGCCGATCGTGCGGGCCGACTTGCCCCGGATCAGTTCCAACACATCGGGGTTGATCTTCTGCGGCATGATCGAGCTGCCGGTGCAAAAACCCTCGGGCAGCTTGAGGAAGCCAAACTCGTGGGTGCTCCAGATGATCCACTCCTCGGCCCACTGCGAGAGATGCACGGCACACAGCGAGAGCACGAAGGCCAGCTCGCAGACGAAGTCGCGATCGCTGGCGCCGTCGAGGCTGTTGGCGGCGAGGCCGTCGAAGCCGAGGCTGCCCTGCACATGCTCCCGGTCGATCGGCAGGCTCGTGCCGGCCAGGGCGCCCGAGCCGAGGGGAAGGACGTTGGTCCGCTTCCGGCAATCGGCCAGTCGCTCGCGATCCCGTTGGAGCTTCTCGCACCACGAGAGGAGTTGATGGGCGGCGAGCACCGGCTGCGCCCGCCGCAGGTGGGTGTAGGCAGGGATGACGAGATCCTGTTCCCGGTCGGCCAGGCCGACGAATGCCCGCTGGAGTTCAACGAGCCCGGCATCGATCCGGTCGATCGCCCGGCGGCAGAAGAGCCGCAGATCGGTCGCCACCTGGTCGTTGCGGCTGCGGGCCGTGTGCAGCTTCCGGCCGGTGTCGCCGAGCTTTGCGGTGAGCGCCGATTCGATGTGGAGATGGATGTCTTCCTTGGCGGCCGAAAACTCGAACCGGCCGGCCGCGATTTCGGTGCGAATCTCGGCGAGCGTTGTGGCCACCGCCTCGGCCTCGGCGGCTGTCATCAGTCCGCAGGCGGCGAGCATCCGGGCATGGGCGATGGACCCGTCGATATCGTCATCGGCCAGCCGCCGGTCGTATGACACGCTCTCGGAGAAGGTCTCCACTCGCTTGTCGGTCGGCTCATTGAAGACACCTCCCCAGGCTTTTTCCTGCTTTGCTGGCTGCGACATGAGCGACCTTTTCCCGGGTTGGAGGCATCTCTACTTGTACTTGCCACAGGCAAAAAATCCATGCCGGCTCGGTAGACTTTGAAGCCATGGAATCTCCGGAAGAATTTCTTGCCCCCGACGGTCGTTTGGCGGCGCGGGTGGCGGGGTGGGAGTCGCGGCCGCAACAGCTTGAGATGGCGGCGGTCGTCGCGGAGGCGATTCGCAGTCGGCGGCATGCGATCGTGGAGGCCGGCACGGGCGTTGGCAAGAGCCTCGCCTATCTGATTCCGGCGGTGCTCGCGGCTACGGAAGATCAGGTCGCCGAAGACGATATCCATCAGCCGCCCGACATCGAGCCTGACTGGGATGCCGAGGCTGTCGCCGCCGATGACGCCGCAGCCGGCCGCCGGCCGCGGCGAGTCGTGATCTCGACGCATACGATCGCGCTCCAGGAACAGCTGATCGACAAGGACATTCCGCTGGTCGCATCGGTGATGCCGCGGGAGTTTTCGGCGGTGCTCGTGAAGGGCCGTGGCAACTACGTCAGCCTGCGTCGGCTGGCGCTGGCCGTGGAGCGGGGCGGGAGCCTGTTTCCCGAAGATGCCGAGGTGAAAGAGCTTCACGAACTGGCCAGCTGGGCCCGCAGCAGTGGCGACGGGTCGCTCGCCGATCTGCCGACGGTGCCCTCGCACGCGGTGTGGGACGAGATCCAAAGCGATTCGGGCAACTGCATGGGCCGGGCCTGCCCGACCTATCAGCGGTGTCACTACTACGCCGCTCGGCGGCGGGTTCAGCATGCGCAGGTGCTCGTCGTGAACCATGCCCTGTTCTTCTCTGATCTCGCCCTGCGGCAGGGAGGCGCGAGCCTGCTGCCCGCCTACGACGTCGTGATCTTCGACGAGGCCCACATGGTGGAGGGCGTGGCCAGCGATCACCTCGGCATCGGCCTCTCAAACGCGGCGGTGGAGCGGGTGCTCTCCAAGCTCTACAACGAACGCACCCATCGCGGCCTGCTGGTGCACTACCGGATGGCCGATCTCGAAACCGACGTCTTGCGGGTGCGGCGGGCAGCCGAGGATTTCTTCGGAGCGGTCAGGGCAAAGGTGGCCGGCCGCGGTGATCCGCCGTGGCGGGTGCCGCAGCGGGGGCTGGTGGCCGATTCGCTCGGTGATCCGCTGCTGCGGCTGGCCCGCTCGCTTCGCACAGCCGCCGAAGCGATCACCAATCAGGCGGAGCGGCATGATTTTCTCTCGCTGGCCGACCGGCTCACGGCCCAGGCAGGCGCTGTCCACACCTGGCTCGAGCAGGCCGACCCGGGCAGCGTGTGGTGGGTGGAGGCAGCGCGGTCGCGACGGGGCCGCGAACGGATCACGCTGGCCAGTGCCCCGGTCGATGTCGGGGCGATGCTCAAGCGGGAACTCTTCGACAAGGTCGGCACGGTGATCCTGGCCAGCGCCACGCTCGCCGTGGGTGGCCAAGGAGACGAGCCGCCAGAAGAAAGCGATGCCGCCGCTGCCGATCCGTTTGCCTTCTTTCGTGGCCGACTCGGTATTCGCGATGCGCTGTCGAAGCAACTCGGCAGCCCATTTGAGTATGCCGAGCAGGCCCAGCTCATTCTCGTCGATCGGCTCCCCGATCCGACCGACCGCGAGGCCTACGACAGGGCTGTCGTCGCGATGATCAAGCGGTATGTCGAGCGGAGCGGAGGCCGGGCGATGGTGCTCTTCACGAGCCATGCGTCGCTGGCCAAGGCCTCGGCCGAGCTGGTCGGCTGGTGTGCCCGCAAGAATTTCCGCCTCGTGAGCCAGGCCGACGGCCTGTCGCGGCAGCAGATGCTCGCCGACTTTCGCGAAGGGCCGGCGAGTGTCCTTCTCGGCACCGACGGCTTCTGGCAGGGGATCGATCTGCCGGGTGAACAGTTGGTGAACGTGATCATCACGAAGCTCCCTTTTGCCGTGCCTGACCGGCCGCTGGTCGCCGCCCGGATCGACGCCATCAAGGCGGCCGGGGGCAACCCGTTTCGCGACTACCAGCTGCCGGAGGCGGTGCTCAAGCTGAAGCAGGGCTTCGGGCGGCTGATCCGCACGCACTCGGATCGGGGAACCGTGGTGATTTTAGACCCACGGATGATCACCAAGCCCTATGGCCGCGTGTTTCAGGAGAGCCTCCCCCCGGCCCGGCTGGAGATCGAGGCGTTTATGGAGCCCGAGTGGTTGTGAGGCGGCCGGGATGAGCAAGGCTTGACAAAAGTGTACAGGCGTATATATTCTCGGTTTTGTTGCCGCAGGACGCTTCTGCCATGCCCCACGACCTCGAGTCCGTTCTCCATCGCTCGTTCGGCCATTCCTCGTTTCGCCCCGGACAGGAGCCGGTGATCGAGGCGTTGCTGGCAGGCCGCAGCGCGCTCGCCCTCTTTCCGACGGGGGCCGGCAAATCGCTCTGCTATCAGCTGCCCAGCCTGCTGATGGACGGCCTGACCGTCGTGATCTCCCCCTTGATCGCGCTGATGAAGGATCAGGTGGAAGCGCTCGAGGCGCGGGGGATTGCGGCGGCGCGGCTCGATTCCTCACTGACGCCGGCCGAAGCGGCGAGCGTGTATGACCGCATCCGTACCGGCAGCCTCAAGCTGCTCTACATCGCGCCGGAGCGGCTGACGAGCGAACATTTCGTCGGACGGCTTTCACGGGCCACGGTCGCGATGATGGCGGTGGACGAGGCCCACTGCATCTCGGAGTGGGGGCACAACTTTCGGCCGGAGTATCTGCGGCTGGCGCACGTGACCAAGGAGCTTGGGATCAGCCCCGTCTTGGCGTTGACGGCGACGGCGACGCCTGCGGTCGCGGCCGACATTCGCCGGGCCTTCGGGATCGCCGAGGCCGATCATGTGCAGACGTCGTTTCGGCGGCCCAACCTGTCGTACCGGGTGACGCCCTGCGCCGACCGCGATCGCTTGGCCCTGCTCACGAGCCGTCTCCACTCGTGGGAAGGGGCGCGGCAGGGGGCGACGATCGTCTATGTGACGCTCCAGAAGACGGCGGAGGAGGTGGCCCATCACCTGCAGCAGAGCGGTCTCAAAGCCCTCGCCTACCACGCCGGCCTGCCGGATGAGCAGCGTCATGCGGCGCAGGATGCCTTCATGACCGGCCGCGTCGACACGATCGTCGCCACCATCGCCTTCGGCATGGGTATCGACAAGGCCGACATCCGCGGCGTCTATCACTACAACCTGCCGAAGACGCTGGAAAACTATGCACAGGAAACAGGCCGCGCGGGCCGCGATGGCC
>CAYZFV010000327.1:0-17703 GCA_964477765.1 uncultured Candidatus Kuenenia sp. | reverse complement strand
AGAGGCGGGCGGCCACGCCCCTCGAACTGCCGCTCGAGGCCTGCCGGCTCGGTCTGGAAGCCGCCGTAGATCTGCAGCCAGATCGAAAATGCCTCTTCCATATCGCGGGCCAGCGTGGCGGCTGCCGGAAGATCGGCGGTGGAGCGGATCTGCCAGTGGTCGGAGGCAAACGTGAAGGCCCGGTCGAGCGGGCGCGGGCCACCGGCCACGTCGGCAGCCCGCACCCAGCGACCGCGGTCGTAGCGTTCGCCGGACTGATAGCGGGCGAGTCGGGAGCGCGGCAGCCAGCCAAAGTCATCCGACCAAACCTCTCCCTTGTCGAGCCGCCGGGCCACCTCGGGCCACACCCATTGTTCTCCTCGCTTGACCCAGCCGCCGGCGTCCCGTGCCGAGGCATGCTCCGGATCGTCCCGCAGGGCCCGGGCCAAGAGCCGCACCGCCTCACAGCTGCGTTGCGCGAAGGCGGGGCCTTCGGCATGGGATCGGGCAGCCTCGACCGCCAACGCGAAGAGCCCCTCGGCCCGCTGCCGTCGCGCGGCGACAAAATCCCGCCAGATCGCTTCACCTGCGGGCGAGTCGATGCCTTCCGGCACGACCAGCCGCGCGGGGATCTCGACCACGACGATCCGATCGGTGGGCGATGGCAGCTCCCACCCCTCGATCAGAGCTGCCAGGGGAGCGAGATCCTGCTCGGTCGCCCGCTTGGCAAGCACAGTCGCAGTGGCATGCCACTGCTCAGCCAGTCGCTGCTCGCTGGTCGGCTCCGGCGCCGCAGCCGTGCCCACGCAGGCCGAGAGCAGAGCCGCCGCGATGCTGAACCCGGTTCTGCAAACGACCCCGACCGGTCGGCGACAAACGGCACCCTGGTCCACGGCCAGCCTCCAACGTCTGGCCCACGGCCCGCGGCCGCTCAACTTTCCTTGGCGAACGCGGAGTCGAACTGCTGACGGCTCGGGGCAAAGTCGAGATTGTGAACAAACTCGGCCGCCTCGGCGGCGCCGTGCTCGCGATCCATGCCGCAATCCTCCCACTCCACCGACAGCGGTCCCTCATAGCCGATCTGGTTGAGGGCGCGGATGATCTCCTCGAAGTCGACGCCGCCGCGGCCCGGCGAACGGAAGTCCCAGCCGCGCCGCGGATCGCCGAAGTTGAGGTGGCTGCCGAGAATGCCGCCACGGCCGTTGAGCGTGACCGCCGCATCCTTGATGTGGACGTGGTAGATCCGGTCGTGGAAGGTGCGGATGAACTCGACCGAGTCGACCCCCTGCCAATGCAGATGGCTCGGGTCGAAGTTGAAGCCAAACTCCTCGCGACGGCCGAGGGCGTCGAGGGCCCGCTGCGCCGTGATCGTGTCGAAGGCGATCTCGGTGGGATGCACCTCCAGCGCGAACCGCACGCCGCACTCCGCAAACACGTCGAGGATCGGGTTCCAGCGGTCCGCAAACTCCTGGAAGCCGGCGTCGAGCATCGAGTCGGGCACCGGCGGAAACGAATAGAGCAGGTGCCAGATCGACGAGCCGGTGAAGCCATTCACCACCGACACGCCCAGCTGCTGGGCCGCCCGGGCGGTCCGCTTGATTTCCTCGGCGGCCCGCTCGTTGACGCCGGCCGGATCGCCGTCGCCCCACACGTGCGGCGGCAGGATCGCCTGATGTCGTTCGTCGATACGGTCGCAGACCGCCTGGCCGACGAGGTGGCAGGAGATGGCGTAGACCGAGAGGTCATTCCGTTCGAGCGTGTCTCGTTTGGCGGCGCAGTAGCCACTCTCCTCGAGGGCGCGGGTGACGTCGAAGTGATCACCCCAGCAGGCCAGTTCCAGGCCTTGGTAGCCAAACTCGCCGGCCTTGCGGGCGAGATCTTCCAGCGGCATGTCGGCCCACTGGCCGGTAAACAGCGTGACGGGACGGGACATCGCAGGGTTCCTGAAGGGGAGGAGGATTGTTGTGCGTGACCAGAAGTGTAAGGCCAAACCGAGAAAGCCGAAAGCGGCTGTCAGCGGCGGATGACGCTCCGCAACAGCCACAGGCCCCACAGCGTGATCAGCACGTTGCCGGCCCAGACGGCCGGAGGAGGGAAGGCCCCCGCCTTCACCCGCGACACCCCCATCATGAAGATCGGGTAGTAGACGACGAGGATCGGCAGAAAGCACAGAAAGAAGCTGGTGAGGAAGTCGGCATTCCGCATCCGGATCGCCATCGGAGCGCCGACGAGCACGAAGCAGAGGCAGCTGAAGCCGTTGGCCCACCGCCGCCAGGGCTCCATGATGATCCGGGTGAGACGGTTGGTGTGCTGCACGGCCTGGGCGTCGTAGCCGGCGATGGCCGCTGGCGTGGTCTGCTCGAGGTGGCCGGAGAGGATCGCCAGGGCCTGCTGGCCTGCCGCGAGCTGCTCGAGTTGGTCGAGCCGCTTCACCTCCTCGGCCCGCGCCGCCGGAAAATCGGCCATCGCGATCTCGGAGGGGCTCGTGGAAGACAGCCCTTTGCGGCTGACGGCATCGAGCGGCACCTTGCGGACGATCGTGTCGGGGAAGACGGCTTTCATGTCGCCCATGTGGAGCGTGCCGTCATGAAACGTCACGATCAGTTCGCTGGCATCGGCGTCGGTGGTGATCTCGGCCTCGGCCGCCGAGACGGTGGCGGGCGTGCCGCCGGCGCCACCCTGCGTGAAAGAAAGCGTGGGGCGGATCAGCCGCCGGCCCTCCACCCCCTTCACGTTGATCGATACCTGCGGCGTGCTGTACGACCGCTGCTGCCGCAGTCGGCCGTAGATGATTTCTTCGACACTGTTGACGATCACCCGCCGCACGCCGTCACGTCCCCACGACACGGCGACGTCGTTGAGCCAGACCGAGATAAAGCTCACGACCACAGCCAAGGCGATCGCCGGCCAGATCGCCGCCATGGGCGTGATGCCGGCGGCTTTGAGGGCCGTGATCTCGTTGGTGGCCGACATCCGGCCGAACACGCTGGCCACGGCGAAGAGCATCGTGCCCGGCACGGCAAACCGCATCGCCTCGGGCAGCACGAAGGGCACGAGCCGGGCAATCTGCAGGAGCCCCAGCCCCTGCTGCTGGGCCTCCTTTACGAGCCCGACCACAAGCATGAAGAGCGTGAGCGCCGAGAGCGACACGAGAAAGACCTGCAGCAGCTCGATCAGCACGTAGCGTGAAATGATCTTCATGACGGTCGCAGTCTAGCCGCCAGTCAGGCACCGTCGGCAGGCCGTTCTGGCCCGCCATGGTCGCCGGCTGGCGGCATCGTGGCGGCCCGGCGGCGGGGCACAGCGTCGGCCACGAGGCAGAGGGCCGTGGCGGCCGCGGCCAGCGCATCATCAAATCCTCCCGCCACACCGCCGCTCCGCGCCTGGGCCACAAGCGTGAGCAGCCGGTCCCGATCGGTTGCATCGAGTTCGGCCGCCACGCTTTCGATGCTGGCGGCGATGCCCTCGAGGACTGGCTTGTCGGGTGCGCAGTCGGCTTCCTGGTAGGGGCCCGCCGCCCGCCGTGTTCCCCTCGATGCTGGCCGTTTGTCGACGTTCAGGGATGCCAGGAGGGCATATCCGAGGAAACCGATCGTGGCGAGTGACATGGTGGCAACACAGATGGCGACAATCACCTCCATGAGAACCGACGTCGGTTTGATCAGGTCCCCCTTCAAAACGAGACTCAGAAAGAAACAGATGCCGGCAGCCACGAGGGGCTTCCAGGCGATTTCCTGCGCGGCCGCCGCCGCTTCGGGGCCGTCGGTAAGAGGCCAGGGAGTCTGCTTCGCATAGGACGACGTCACCTCTTCCGGACCGGCCTTGGCGATCAACACGGTCACGTTGTCGGGCGCACCGCGGGCAAGCGTCAGGCCCACGAGCGCCTTGGTCGCCCGCTCGACATCGGGGAGGTGGGAGGCGAGAAGGCCGATTTCCGCATTGTTCACCGGGCCTGAGAGGCCGTCGCTGCAAAGCAAGTAGATGTCACCGTTTTGAACCGGGAACGGGCCTTCGATGTCGGGTTCGACGTCGGGGTGCGGTCCCATCGAACGCGTGATGATATTTTTTGGGATTCCCTCGGCTTCCTTCTCCGAGAGTCCACATTCCCAGGCCAACGAATGGTCACGCGTAATTTGTTCGATGCGATGCCCACGGATCCGATACACGCGACTGTCGCCAATGTGTCCGACCAACGCCCCCCGGGGCACCAGCACCAAGGCACTGCACGTTGTGCCCATGCCTTTGAACTCGGCGTGCGTTTCACCCTTGTCGTAGATCTCGGCGTTGGTCTGCCGCATGGCCCGCTGCAAGGCTTCGGGCGGAGTGTGCTGGATGAGTTGCTGGTAGAGTCGCGGAACTCTTTCCACAGCCATCCCGCTGGCGGCCTCGCCGGCAGCGTGGGCCCCCATCCCATCGGCAACGATCAGCATCCACCCCTGCGTGCGGAAGGCTGAGTCGCCGGGAGGCGCCAAAATGGCATGAGAATCTTGGTTGATCGCCCGTCGACAGCCCACGTCGGAGCGGCCACTGTGCGCGAGAGTTGTACCGTTTCCCAAACGAAAGAGCCTCAAAGAGAGTTCGGAATTTCAGAAGTCTGGAGAGTTTAGCGGGTTGGTGGGGCAGGGGCGACACACATTTGCGGGGCGAGGCCAGGGCGGAACACGGCTGATCTGGCGGCCGGAAACGGGCCTTTCTATGGTCTCCCGCATGCAGCGGCAGACCCGAGCCATCACGACAGCGGTTTTCACCCTCACGGTTCTGCTGGCCCTTGTCGGCTGCGTGCAGCGGCGGATGACGGTACGGAGCAACCCGCCCGGCGCCCTGGTATATGTCGACGACTACCAGATCGGCACCACGCCCGTGTCGACCGACTTCATCTATTACGGCACCCGCAAGATCCGGCTCGTCAAGGATGGCTACGAAACGCTGACCGTCCGTCAGCCTTTCCCACTGCCGTGGTATCAAGTGTTTCCGCTCGACTTCGTCACCGAGAATCTCTGGCCGTGGGAGATCCGTGATGAACGGGTGGTCGATCTCGCCATGATGCCGGCGGCGATGACGCCACCGGAAGAGGTGGTGGGGCGGGCCGAGGTGGCGCGGCTGAGCGCCGGCGGTAGTTCGCCGGCAGCGGCACCGGTCGTCGTGCAGCCGACGCCTGTGGCGCCCCAACCACTGCCGCAGCCCGCGTTCCCGCAGGGCATGCCCACGCTTCCTCCGCAGCCCTTGCCCCCTCCGGCGGCCGGCCCGGCCTTTCCTCCTTCGCCGACGCCGATGCAGGGATTGCAGCCGCCATTCCAAAACGCACCGCAGCAGGGCGTGCCGAGCCTCGGCATGCCATAATCGGGCGATGGTCGACCCCTCCGCCTTTTCTGCCGGCTCGCGGGCCGCGCTCGACGCGTTGAAACTCGCCCGGCTGCGAAGCCTGCTGCAGGCGATCCTGCCCGGCAATGCGTTCTATGCCACGAAGCTCGCCCGCGTCGCCGACCCGACCGGCATCGAATCGCTCCTCGCGCTGGTCGAGTGGCCCTTCACCTTCAAGGATGAACTGGTCGAGGCAGCGGGAACCACAGGTGCTGCCGGCCAGCCGGCCATACCTGGCAACCTGACCTATCCGGTTGATCGCTACGTGCGTTACCACCAGACCAGCGGCACGCACGGTCGTCCGCTGCCTGTCTTCGACACGGCCGATGATTGGCGGTGGTGGATGGAGTGCTGGCAGGTCGTGTTGGATCGCGGCGGTGTGCAGGCCGGAGACCGCGTGTTTGTAGCCTCGTCGTTTGGCCCGTATGTCGGCTTCTGGAGCGGCTTCGACGCTGCCGTGAACGCGGGCGCGATGGCGATTCCCTCGGGCGGCCTGTCGACGGTCGCGCGGCTGGCACTCTTGCAGACTGTCGGCGCGACCGTGCTCGTGGCCACACCGAGTTACGCCCTGCATCTGGCCGAGGTGGCCCGCGACCAGAAGCTCGATACGGCAGCCCTCCCGGTGCGGGTCGTCATCGTGGCCGGCGAGCCGGGGGGCTCGTCGCCGGCCGTACGGTCACGGCTGACCGAGGCCTGGGGGGCGACGGTGCTTGACCATGCCGGCGCGACCGAGGTGGGGCCCTGGGGCGTGGGCGACCGGCGGGGCCATGGCCTCGATGTGATCGAGCCCTGGTTTCACCCGGAGTTTCTTGCCGTGGAAACAGGCCAGCCTGCGGCGGCGGGAGAGCTTTCCGAACTGGTGCTCACCACGCTCGGTCGGGCCGGTGCTCCCGTGATCCGGTATCGCACCGGTGATCTGGTGCGGCCCCGCTGGCCGAGCGACGAGGAGGTGGCCGCCGGTGCCTGCCCGTGGGTGCGGCTTGAAGGGGGCGTGCTCGGCCGGGCCGACGACATGCTGATCGTCCGCGGCGTCAACATCTTTCCCGGTGCGATCGACGACATCGTGCGGAGCTTTCCGGAGATCGTCGAATACCGGCTCACCGTGGCCAATCGTGAGAGTCTCGATACGATGCTTTTGGAGATCGAGGATCATCTCGACGATCCGGGCCGCGTCGCCACGGAGTTGCAACTCCGGCTGGGGCTACGGGTCGAGGTGGTGACAGCACCTCTCGGCAGCCTGCCCCGGTTCGAAGGCAAGGGCCGCCGTATCATCGACCAGCGGCCCCAGGCGACGAAGCGACTGACCTCATGAACCATCCCGTTCCCATTGCGATTCGTCGCCGCGACGACGGGTCGATCGAGATCGCATGGAGCGATGGCGCAGAAGGCGTCGCCGCCCCACGGTTGCTTCGCGACGCCTGCCCGTGTGCATCCTGCCGGGAGAAGCGAACGGAGCCTCCGGGGCCGGCTGGTGCGAGCCTGCTGCAGGTGCTCACGCCCGAGGAGATCGCCCCGCTGACGATCACCGGGATGAATCCGGTTGGGCAGTATGCCTACAAGATCGCCTTCTCCGACGGCCACGACAGTGGCATCTATACGCTCGAGTATCTGCGGGAACTGACGGTGGGCGGCCCGGACACCGCCGTACGGGGACAGTGAGGGGCTCGAGGAAAGTTGCCTACCACGATACTCGTTCCATTCCCGGCACTGCGTCGAAGTGGCCGAGAACAATGACTGGGACCACGACTTCGGTTGCCGATCGCATCACGTGTTCGATGGATCGATACCCCTTGGCCCACGCCGAAAGGGCATTGGTATCGAGGGGGCGGTCGTCGGCGAAGCAACGGCGCGCGGCGATCAGCGTATGACCACATCGAGGAGGCGGTCTTCGACGTCCACGGTGGTCATCCGCTGTGAGCGCACACCAGAACCATGGCCTCCGCGGGGCGGATAGTAGCGCCGTGGCCTTTTTTCAGCGCCCCTTGGCCAGCCGTCGTCGGGCCCGCTTGATGGACTGGGCGTCGGCCCGGGATCGCCGCTCCTCGACGCGATAGATCCGCACTGCCTCGGGATGCGCCTCTTTCCAGACGTCGGGCCGCAGCGAGTCGTAGTGCGTCTCGCCGGCTAGGAGTCGGGACAGGACGTCCTTCACGTAGGGGAAGACATCGAGGTCATTGCGCTCGGCGCTGCTCACGAGCGACATGAGGTCTGCAGCCCGATAGCCCGCATCAACGCTGCCGATGAACATCCAATTTTTGCGGCCTAAAGCCACCTGTTTCATCAGTTGCTCGGCATCGTTGTTGTCGATCGGCATCAGACCGTCGTCGAGGTAGACGAGTAGGTGGTCGAACTGATTGCGCAGGTAGGTGAGCGCCTGTCCGAAGGGCTCTTTCGGCATGACATTGCCCGTCGTATCGCTGGCGACGTATTCCCGCATCCGCTCCCAGATGGGCCTCGATTCGGTATGCCGCAAGGTGAGTCGATCGGTAGGCTGGAGCTTCTTGGCGCGGTCCTCGATGTCGTAGAGCTCTTGGAACATGGCCAGCAACACGCTGGCATGGACAGGATGGTTGTTCCTTGCCTCAAAGATCTTTCGACGCGCATGGGCAACGCAGGCGGCTCGCACGATCCGGCCGTCGCTCGCCGCCTGCACGGCGTCGTAACCCGAATAGCAGTCGGCCAGGAGCCCACCGGCAAAGCCCTGGAGGAACAGCATCGGGCCGTCTCGGTGGCGGCTGACCGTGAAGTCGAACACGTTGATCGGCGCCGTGACGCTGCGGTAGACCCACATCCGTGCCGTGATGCTGCCGCGCTGTTCCGCCTGCGCGGCCGCGATCACCTCGCGGGCACGAGTATTCTTCGGGTTGCCAGGATCAGAAGGCGCGGGAGAGTCCTTGACGACGAGTGTCACTGTCGTGTCATCCGTGCCGATGATCGGCCCAGCCCGCACCACCTCCCGGAGGTGCGCGATGAGCGGTCGAATCAGGAGGGCCGCTTGCTTGAGGACGTTTTGGAGGGTGCTGCGAGCTGGTGTCCACCCGCAGGACGCGAAGAGATTCTGCTGTCGGTAGACCGGCAGGTGATACGCATATTTCGCGACCATCACCTCGGCCGCCACGCTCGTGTCGTAGCGATTGCCTTCGACCAGACCGATGGGCCGGGGAGCCTCGACCACCCCACATTCGGCCGCTTTCGGGCAGGCAAGCTTAGGGATTCCCGTCCGGCGGACGACCAGCTTCGGCGGCACGACTTCCAGCGTCTCCTGCCAGTCATAACCGATCACCTGCCGCTCCCCGTGCTCAGCGCAGATCCGCTGATCGTCGGGAACGGGGAGCTTCATCTCGTATCGCTCGAGGTGGGCAGGAAGCTGCTCGTTGCGGGGCTTTTTCGGATTCGGCTTCCGCCGCTCGTATTCGCCAACCAGTTCCAAAGCAGCGTCGGCGATGCCCTCCGATGCATCGACGACGTCGGGGTCGTCACCGGCATCCTTGATGATCTGCTGAGGTTCCGCGAGGTACCGCTCCATCTTCTTGCGGAAGAGGAGTTGGAGCGCCTGGTCACGCTCCGCCGACACCTTGGCGATCTCCGCCTTCTGCTCCTCCAGCTGCGATACCTGCTGCGCGATCACGCGATCCAGCATCGCCAGCTCGCGCTGCTGCGCCGCCAGCAGCGCGTGACACTCAGCGAGGTCGTTGGGATATGAGGATTCGTCAGCCATGGCCGCAACATATGCAGACCAAAGACAAAGCGCAATGCCATTTTGGCAGCCTCGAGGATTTTTTAGGAGACGGCTCGTTGGTAGCGTTTTCGGCGTCGCGCCGATTCCAGCCGTACCCCGCCGAGAATCATCGCCAGCTGTGTCGAGTCGATCCGTACACGTTCTTCGCCGGATCGGGACGGTACAACCTCGAACGTTCCCTCCTCCAGCCGCTTGTACCAGAGCACGTAGCCGTCGCCATCCCACCACAGTGCCTTGATCCGATCCCGCCGCTTGTTGACGAACAGGAACAAGCTGCCGTCGGTCGGGTCGCTGCCGAATGTGCCGCGGATGATGCTCGAAAGCCCATCAAAGCTCTTCCGCATATCGGTGGAGCCGGAATGAAGGTAGATCGTGGGCGGCGGGGCGATGCTCAGCATGGCCGAGCCACCCCTGCCAAAGCCTCAATCGCTGTCTTCATGAGTTCCGGCCGATCCTCCGGAAGCTCCAGCACCGCTCCAGCAGGGAACCGTAACGTCACCATTCGGCCGCCGATGACTTCGACCGGAGCGAAGGTCGATGCCATGGCTTTGGAATCCGGGGCCTGGCCGGAGCACTTCCGCCGCCAGTACCAAAACGTCGCCACTGCCACCCGCTCACGGGCACAGAAACCGGCCACTGTCAGGCCCGACTTCGTGAACCGCTGCAGCCGCTGCTGCCATTCCGAATGCTTCCGTCGATCCTTCTGCCGCGCCATGCCATGCCTCCTCGAAAACGGGGTGAATAACTTCAGCCCGTGAAGCTATCTGGGGCGTCAAGAGTGGTTGTGGTGCGCGCTCACACGCCGACGACATTCTCCAGGAGACAAACCTCGTGCTGCTGCAGAAAGCCGAGGCGTTCGACGGCACCCGGGAATTCCTGCCTTGGGCGTTGCAGTTTGCCCGGTTTCAGACGCTCGCCGCCCTCAAACGCCAGCAGCGGCTGCGGCTGGTTTTTGACGACGCCCTTGCCCGCACCCTAGCAGACGAGGCGACGGCGGCCGAACCTGTCCTCGACGCCCGGCGGCTGGCCCTGGCCACCTGCCTTCAGAAGCTGCCACCTGACCAGCGCGACCTCCTGGTCAAGCGATACGAACCAGCCGCCTCCGTCGCCGGATTGGCCGCGGCGATCAGGGTCACCCCCAAAGCGCTCTCTGATCGATTGCGGCGGATCCGGCATGTCCTGCTTGAATGTGTGACAAAAACACTTGCTGAAGAGGCGGTGGCATGAGCGAGCCCTCAGCTCCGACCAGCAGCCGGGATGACTGGTCTCCCGACGAACTTGCTGCCCTGCTCAACACCTTGGCCGACGGCAGCCTGAGCGAGCGGGAACAGCGGCGGCTCGGCCACCTGCTGCAGCAGAGCGAAGCGGCCCGGCAGGCATTCCGTGAATTCGCCGCCCTGCACGCCGGCCTCTATTACGACTATGCCACTCTGCTGACTCCCAGCCTCCCCCCGCCGGATGAGTTGAGCGACGAATCGGCCGGGCTTGCGCGGCTGGCAAGGTCTGCCGATCCGGTTGATCGGTGGTCGCTTCGGGCGGCCGGGGTTGACGGCCAGCTGGGCGTCGGGCAACCGTCGGCCCCGGCGACTTGGCAGCGACCGTTTCGTCTCAGCCTTGCAGTTCTCACGGCCGCGGCGCTCGCCGTCGTTGCGATTGCCAGCGGGCTGTTCCAGCCCGACGCGAATCGGCCGGTCGCTGAACGTCCGCCGCTGGCCCACGTGACCCGGGCCCACTTTCTCGTCCCCGGCGATCCGGCCCGGCCGTTGCGGGTCGGGCAGCCCCTGGAGCCCGGGCTTGTCGCCATGCTGAGCGGCGGCATCGAACTGACGCTGCGCAATGGCGTCGTCATCACCCTCGAGGGACCGGGCGAACTCGACCTGCAGGGCGAACTGCAGGCCTTCCTCCACCATGGCAACGCCACCGTGCGGATGCCCAAGGGCATGCATGGATTCCGTCTGGCGACGCCGTCCACCGACGTGCTCGATCTCGGCACCGAATTCGCCGTGATGGCCGGCGGGGGGCTCGTCACCGACGTGCAGGTCTACGACGGCGAGGTGATCGCCACGGGCAAGTCGGCCGCCGGGGCTACGCGGTTTCCCAAGCGGCTCGTGGCAGGGGATGCCGTGCGGTTTTCGCCGGAGTCGGGAGGCGACGCAGCCTCGATCCAATGGAAGCCGGACCGGTTTGTCCGCAGGCTGCAAGGCGACGTGGGCATCCCCTATCCCGGTGCAGCCGCCTCGCCAGATGCCCGGTGGCTCCAGGGTGACTACCAGGTCTTCGGCCGGCCTGGGCAGCGGGAGTCGCTGCCGGTCGTCCGCGCGACCGGGGCGGTGAAGATCGACGGTCATCTCGACGATTGGCAGGAGGCCGTGGGCTTTGTCACCGCCCGCGATGATTCACCAACCGTCGCCGAATGGGTGGACGGCCGGATGATGTTTGACGACGGCCATCTGTATATCGCCGCCCGCGTGGGCGATCCGCTGCCGATGCGGAATGCCTGCGATCCCGCGATCGACCCCGGCTTCGGCTGGCGGGGCGGTGGCCTGCAGGTGCGGCTGTCCACTGACCGGTCTCTCGGCTGGCCGGCGGCGGGCAACGCACCGTGCTACTACGAGCAGCGTAAGACGGCCCCGACCGCCGCCGAAATCGAGGTGGCGGAAAACCCGCGGCTCAACCACCTGACGATGTGGTACCACGCCGCAAGTGGCACACCCTGCCTCGCGATCAACCACGGCATGAACCTCGACGCGGTCGCGGTCAATCCCGAGGGTTTCCGCGCCGCCTATCGGATGGATGACGACGGCCGCGGGTATGTCGCCGAATATGCGATCCCTTGGAAACTGCTCAACTGTGCCGATGATCCGCCACAGTCGGGCGACGTGCTGGCCGTCACCTGGCAGACGATGTGGGGCGACGCCGAGGGCCGGCTCGAGCGATATCGTCTCTACGACGGCCGCAATCCCCACGAGCCACGGCGGATCTTCGTGTGGGAACGCGCCGCCACCTGGGGCCGGGCCGAATATCGCCGTCTCCCCTGATTTAATCCAGAAACATATCGGGGCGGACCTTGAATGTGGACGCCAGAAGCTTGATGTGACCCACCGTCAGGCTGCGGTCTCCGTTGAGGATTTTGGAGCCCATGCTGGCATGCACGCCGAGCAGTTTGGCGAGCCCCGAGGCATTGATGCGGTGGGCGGCGAGGAGGTGTCGCAGCACGGTGATGCCCTTGAGCGACTTGATCGCATGATGAGACGCCTCGTACGCCTGCACCAGCTGGACGAGCGTTTCCAGATACAGCTCCTGCCCCTTGGTCAGCTTTCCGCTCGCCATCAGCCGGTCGATCATCTCGAGCGTGTTCTCATAATGCACCTCGTCCATGATGGCCTGCGGGGGCATCATGCCGACCAACTCCCGAAAGGCGCCGGGCAGTTTCACGCTCGAACCATTGGGGATCGCGGGCATGTCATCACTCCTTCCACATTTCCTTGTCGTATTCCGCATGCGTCAAAACGATCCTGACATTCACCAGTTGGTAGTCGTAACGGATCCGGGCGATCAATCGGTATTTGTTGCCGCCGATGTTGAATACCGTGAGGATCTCGCCGTCTTCCGCCCGCACGCCGTCTGCGTGCGGATATGTTGCCCTCGCGTCCCGCAGACTTTTCCATTCAGCGTTCGATACGGTCTTGTACCAGCAGCGAAGGGGCTCTTCAGCGTCGGCATGCCGCTGCCAGAACTCCCGCAGGCGTTTGAGGCTGATCACCCGCATGAAGACATTTTGTCTAAACTCCTGACGGCGGTCAAGCCTGTGAACACCGTAATGTTCCGGCGGGAGGGCGTCAGGCGGCGAAGGGGCGGGAGATTTTCGGTGTTTCACTCAGTCCATGGCGGAGTTGATCTTCACCAGGGCTCAGCTCAATTCGCTTAAAGAGAGAGTCGAATGGGCCCAAAAGCGGAATTTTCGTGTCGAAAGCTAACTACTATGAGGTCGCGACCCGTTCGCACCCGGCTCCGCGATACTCCGGCTGCGGGACCGCCCCGCACATTGAACTCTTTCGATGAAGCAACTCCTTCTCGCGTTCGCCGTCGTGGTCGTGCTGTCCGGGGTGGTTGCCGCCGTCGCTCCCGAACCGTGGACGGCATCGCGGGTCAACGGCACTCCCGAGCCACCGCCGCCGCTGCGCTCGCAGCGGGTGTATGAGCATGTGCGATTCCCGGCCGCCACCTCGCTCGCCTTCGCTCCCGGCAGCGACCGCTGCTTCGTCACGGATCAATATGGCAAAGCATTTTCGCTGCCCGCCGACCGTGACTGCCGCGAGGCCGACCCGTTCGTCACCACAGCCGACCTGGTCGCACGGCTCAACGCGGAGCGATCTCCGGAGGATGCGCTCAACCCGGGCGGCATCTTTCACATCACGTTCCATCCCGACTTCGCCACCAACCGCTTCTGCTACCTCTGCTACACCGTCGGCTACCGGGATGAACTACGACCGCCTTACCAGGAGAGCACGCGGGTGGTGCGGCTCACGGTGATCGATGACGATGGCGTGCCCCGCGCCGATCCGGCGAGCGAAGTGGAGGTGATCACCTGGCCGGCCGGCGGCCACAACGGCGGCTGCCTCGCCTTCGGCCCCGATCGCATGCTTTACATTTCGACCGGTGACGGCGGCGATCACTTTCCTGCCGACGGCAACAAGACAGGCCAGGATGTTTCCGACCTGCGGGCCGCGATCCTGCGGATCGACGTCGACCATCCGGCCGCAGGCCGCGGCTACTCGATCCCGCAAGACAATCCGTTTGTGAACGTGCCCGGCGCCCGTGACGAGATCTGGTCGTTCGGCCACCGCAATCCATGGAAGATGAGTTTTGACCGGGCCACGGGTGATCTCTGGGCCGGCGACGTCGGTCTCGAAGTGTGGGAACTCGTCTGTCGCGTGAAGCCGGGCGACAACTATGGCTGGAGCCTCACCGAGGGGAGCAACCCGATCCATCCCGACTGGCCGCAGGGGCCGCGGCCGGTCACCAAGCCCTGGCTCGAAGTGCCGCATACGGCCGGCGCGTCGATCACCGGCGGCTACGTCTACCGCGGCAAGCGGTTTCCCAATCTGGTCGGCCGCTATGTGTTCGGCGACTGGGTGACACGGCGGGTGTGGAGCATCGGCACTGGTGACGACGGACCAGGCCCGCTCGTCGATCTCGTCGCACCCACGATCCGCGTGATCGGCTTCGCCGAGGACCGCGACGGTGAACTCTTCATTCTCGACTACGACGATGGCTCGATTCACGAGCTTCTGCCGAACGACGCCGTGGCGAAAGCCACGTCAGAGTCTGGGGCCGATGGAAAGCCGTTTCCCACACGGCTCTCCGAGACCGGGCTCTTCGCCGACACGGCCAAGCAGACGCCGATGCCGGGCGTGACGCCGTTTTCCGTCGCGGCCGAGGCCTGGGCCGACCATGCCAGCGCGCGGCGGTTCATCGGCCTGCCCGGTAGCGGGTCGGTCAAGCTCCACCCCGGCAAGGCCCCCGTCGCCGGCTCGATGTTTTCGGTGAAGCTCGGCTTTCCCGCAGGCACGGTGCTGGCCAAGACCTTCTCGCTCGAGATGACAGCCGGTGATCCTGCGACCGAGCGGAAGCTCGAGACCCAGCTGCTGCATTTTGATGGTCGCCACTGGCACGGCTATTCGTATGCCTGGAACGAGGCCGGCACCGACGCCGACCTGGTGCCAGCGGCGGGAGAGAGCCTGCCGCTGACCGTCACCGACCCGGCTGCCCCGGGCGGCGTGCGGCAGCAGACCTGGCGGTTCCTCGGCCGCAATGAATGCCAGCGGTGCCACAACGAGTGGGCCGAGACAACGCTCGCCTTCAACGTGCCGCAGCTCAATCACGACATGCCGGCAACTGCTGGTAAAGAGGCGGTCAACCAGCTGCAAGCCTTCCGCGACCGCGGGCTGCTCGAAGATGTGGTGGTCGAACCCGACCTCGAGATCGACCCGTTTGCCACGGTCCAGCGTCCTGGTCCGACAGCTGATCTGCCGCGGCTCGCCGATCCGCACGACACGACCGCGTCGCTCGACGCAAGGGCCCGGGCCTATCTCGCGGTCAACTGCGGCGGCTGCCACCGGCACGGCGGCGGCAGCGTGCCGCATGTGCATCTCAACGCGGAGATCGCGACGGCCGATCTCGACGTGATCGGCATGCGACCCGCCCGTGGCGATTTCGGGATCAAGTCGGCCAAAGTGGTTGCCCCTGGCGATCCGCACCGCTCCACGCTCTGGTATCGGATGGCGACGAGCGGCCCGGGACGGATGCCGCACATCGGCCCGGAGCTGGTCGATGGCACAGGCGTTGCCTTGATCGATGACTGGATTGCGTCGCTGCCGGCCGATGCAACCGCCCGGCGGGAGATCGCAAGGCTTGTGGCCCTCGACGAGCCGACCGTGGCTGAGCAGGAAAGCCGCAATGCCCCCCGCGAGCGGTGGCAGATCGGGCGACAACTGGCTGGCAGGGACGGCCGCCAGCGGCCCACCGACGCCGACCTCGCCGAGGCCGAAACGACCCGCCTCCTGAAGCTGAAGGCGCGGGCAGCTGACCGCAGCCGCGAACGCACGGAGTTGCTTGACAAGCTCTTCACGGCCACCGGCACAGCCTCGACGCTTGCCGACGCCGTGGCTGCCGACACGCTGCCCCCGGCCACCCGGAGCCTGGTACTCACCCAGGTGGCCGCGGTGGAGCCCGTCATCGCCGGACTCTTTGAACGGTTCCTGCCACCGGCGCAACGGGTGCAGCGGTTGGGTGGGCAGATTGACCCCGGCACAATCCTCAACCTCACCGGTGACACCGAACAGGGCCGGCAGCTCTTCGCCACGTCAAGTCTGATGCAGTGCCGCAGCTGCCATGCGGTGGGAGGGCAGGGGGGCGGTGTCGGGCCGGCGCTCGACCGCGTCGGCAGCCGCCTCAGCCGCGGGCAGCTGCTCGAAAGCCTGCTCGAGCCGTCGAAGACGGTGGCGGCCGAGTACCGCACGTGGCTGGCCGTCACTGACGATGGCCGCAGCGTGACAGGGCTGCTCGTGGAGCGAACCGACGATACCGTCGCGCTCGTCGACGCCTCGGGCAAGCGGACCGATCTCGCCGCGGAATCGATCGAGGAGCTGGAAGCGTTGCGCACCTCACTCATGCCCGAGCAGCTGCTCCGCGACCTCACGGCCCAGCAGGCCGCCGACCTGCTCGCGTATTTGCAGTCGCTAAGATAGGAGCCCGAGGAAACGCCTGCCGCTGGCCACGGCGAGCATGAAGGGGGAGCGGGTTGTTTCGCCGCGTCAGGCTCAAGCGGCGACTGCCACCGCCGCGGCGTTGATCACGGCGGCGATGCGGACGGCGTCGTGGCAGGCGTCTTCGCTGGCCCCGGCGTCCACGAGATGGGCCTCGTGGTTGCGGATGCAGAGTTCGCAGCCGGCCAGTGCCGCGCAGGCGAGGCTCATCAGTTCGAAGGTCTGCTTGTCGGTGGCCGGCTGGGCCATCCGGCTCATCCGCAGACGCGGTGGGCGGGCCTCGTAGCTCTCCTTCGCCAGCATGTGGCGAAACCGGTAATAGACCGTGTTCATCGCCATCACCCCCGCGGCGGCGACGGCGTCTGAGATCACCGCTGCGGCCGCGTCGCCGAGACCGGCACGAATGTCGGATTCCAGGGCGGCGGCCAGCTTGTCGGCCCGTACAAACCGCGCCGCCGAGAGGGCTACGCCGAATGCCTTCGCCGCATCGAGGTTTTCGCCGGTGAGCACGCTCGAGAGGTTGAGGCGGGTGTCTTTGAATTCGTCGGCGAGCGTGTCGCGGAGGGCGTCGAGCGAGGGGGTGGCGATGGACATCAGGCATGGGCTCCGAAAAAAGGAAGGCGGCAAGAGAGACGGCAAAAGTCCCGCAGATTCTAACCGCTCGTTGAAGAGAGATGGGGCCTCGTGCTACCTTCGGGAAATTTGTTTTTTCCCGCCTGCCGAACTCTCAAACGCCCATGCCCCGCCGCGACGACCTCCACACGATCCTGCTCATCGGTTCCGGCCCCATCGTGATCGGTCAGGCGTGCGAATTTGATTATTCCGGCACCCAGGCCTGCAAAGCCCTTCGGGAAGACGGCTACCGCGTGGTGCTCGTCAATTCGAACCCGGCCACGATCATGACCGATCCGGGAACGGCCGACCGCACCTACATCGAGCCACTCACCTGGGAGATGCTCCAAAAGGTGATCGAGGTCGAGAAGCCCGATGCCGTGCTCCCCACGCTTGGCGGCCAGACCGCGCTCAACCTCGCGATGGAGCTTGACCGCCGCGGCATCCTCGCCAAGCACGGCGTGGAAATGATCGGTGCCAAGGCCGACGCCATCAAGCGGGGGGAGGATCGGGAGATCTTCAAGGAGACGAGGCAGAGGATCGGCCTCGACCCCTGCCGCGGCCGGATCGTGAAGAGCCTGGCCGAGGCCCGCGAGGTGCTGGCCGAGATCGGCCTGCCGGCCGTCATCCGCCCCAGCTTCACGCTCGGCGGCTCCGGCTCGGGCGTCGCCTACAACCGCGAGGAGTTCGACCACAAGGTGCAGCGGGGCCTCGACCTTTCGCCCGTCGGCGAGGTGCTGGTCG
>CAYZFV010000326.1:0-7297 GCA_964477765.1 uncultured Candidatus Kuenenia sp. | reverse complement strand
CTCGGCCGGGCGGCCAGCCGCGTGGCGGCGGCCGTGGCGGCGGTGGGAGAGCCACCCAAGGGTGTGAAGGTCGACCTCCGCGGCCAGATTACCCCGCTGTGGGAAATTCTTCGCGGCCTCTCGATTGGGCTGCTGGCGTCGCTGGCGGTTATCCTGCTTGTGCTCACCGCGGCCTTTCAATCGATCCGGCTGGCCCTGGTCGCGGTCGCCGCGGCACCGGCGGTGTTGGCCGGCGTGACGCTGGCGCTGGGCCTCAGCGGCACCACCATCAACCTGCAATCCTTCATGGGAGCGATCATGGCCCTCGGCGTTTCCACGGCGAATGCGATCCTGCTGGTGTCATTCGCGGAGCGGGAACGCATGGGCGGGATGCCGGCGGCCGAGGCGGCCGTCGTGGCGGCTCGCGACCGGCTGCGACCGATCCTCATGACGAGCATCGCGATGATCGTGGGCATGATTCCGCTGGCGATCGGCGCCGGCGAGGCGGGAGGCCAGACGGCCCCGCTCGGCCGGGCCGTGATCGGTGGGCTGCTCGCCTCCACGGTCGCCACGCTCCTGCTGCTCCCGGCCGTGTTCGCCCTCGTGATGGGCGGCATCTCGCGGGCCAGCGCATCGCTCCATCCGTTTGATTCCGAAAGCAGTCGCTACGTTTCCGCCATGCTCCTTCTCGCGATCTGCTGCGGCTGCGGAAAGCCCTCTTCCCCGCCCGCTCCCGCGGCGGCAGGGGGCGAGGCCGCCACGCCGGTGCCGCTCGTGAGCGTCGGCATGCCGACCCGCGGCACGCTGCGCAGGGTGACGACGCAGCCCGGGCAGGTGGAGCCTTTCGAGGTGACGGAACTCCACGCCAAGGTGACCGGATTCGTGGAGCGGGTACACGTCGACATCGGAGACGTGGTGAAGGCGGGAGATCTCCTCGCGGAGTTGACGCTTCCCGAACTGGCGGCGGAACGTGACCAGAAGACGGCGCTGATCGACCAGGCGGTCGCGGAACTGCGTCAGGCGGAGGCGCGGCGGAAAGTGGCGGTGGCCAACCGCGAGGCGGCGGCGGCCCGGGTGGACGAGGTGAAGGCCGCGATCATTCGGGCGGAGGCCGACGTGGCCCGGCAGGCGTCGGAACTGCGGCGGACGGAACAGCTTGTCGCCGAGGGCGCCGTGACCGAGGCCCTCGCCGATGAAATTCGCAACACTCTCGCCGCGGTGAAGGCCGCCCGGGATGAAGTCGACGCCACGGTCCGCTCGGCCGAAGCGGCCATCGCCCTGGCCGAGGCGGGCATCGAACAGGCCGATTCGGATATCGCGGCGGCACGGTCGCGGGTGGCGGTGGCCAAGGCCGATCGTGCCCACGCCGAGGCGCTCCTCGAATACGGCCGCATCGTGGCCCCCTTCGACGGCACGATCCGCAGTCGGCTGATTCACCCCGGTTTTCTCACCACGCCCGACGGTGGCGGCGAGCCACTGTTTGTCGTGACCAGGAGCGACACGCTGCGGGTGGTCGTGGCCGTGCCGGAGATCGACGCGGCGTTTGTGGACGTCGGAGATCCCGTGGAGATTCGGCTGCAGGCCCTGCCCGGCCTCGTGATCAATGGCACCGTGGCCCGCACGGCCGGCAGCCTCGATGACGCCACCCGCACGCTCCGCGCAGAAATCGATCTCGACAATCGCGACGATCCTGACGCGGCTGAATCCCGCGCCGCCGCGCCGCAACTCCGCCCCGGCCTCTATGCCACCACGACGATCATCGCCGAGACGCATCCCGACACGCTCACCATTCCGGAAACGGCCCTCGTGCGAGATCTCGATGGCTCGACAGCCTGCTTCGTGATCGACGACGACCACGCCTCCCGCCGCGTGGTCACCACCGGCCTCCGGGAAAACGGCCTCGTGGAGATCGTGGCCGGCCTCGATGGCACGGAGCGTGTGGTGACCGCGGGCGCGGCATCCCTCACCGACGGGCAGCGGGTGCGAACCGAATAACCTCGCTCGCCCCCTGCCCACCTTTCCCGCCTTGCCCGCTCCCGGAAGCTGGGCAACCTGCCGGAAGAGATCCAATTCTGCCGACTCTGCGGCCGATCCTTTCCGTGGAGAACCTCCAGTCTATGCGTGTCGGCCTGCGCTTCTTGAGATCGCATGGTGGCGTTGCCATCCTTCTGATGCTCTGCGCCCCGGCAGCCTGCGGACAGACGCTGCTCGACCTGCCGACGGGAACGGAAACGCCGCGGCCGATCCCGCTGCCGGACGTCGATGCCCCGCGGGTCAATGATCCGGCTGTCGTGCCAGCTGCCGTGTGGCATGCGAACGAGCCCGAACCCTTCCAACCGCTCACGCTCCCGGCCCCGGAGCGGGTGCACAGCAACGTCCCTCCGCTTCGCCTCGAGACCACCGCGATCGAGGATCTTGCCGCCGTCGGCCAGCTGATTCCCGAACAGCAGATTCATCCCATCGACCTCGCCGGCGCCCTGCGGCTCGCCGGGGCCAACGATCTCGATATCGCCATCGCGCGGGCGCGGGTCGCCGCCGCGGTGGCCGATGTGCGACACGCGCGGGCCCTGTGGCTCCCCAGCATGTTTCTCGGCCCCAACTGGATCCGCCACGACGGCCAGGTACAGGTTGTCGAAGGACCGGTGCGCACCGTCAGCAAGAGTTCGCTCTTCTTGGGAGCGACCGCGGCGGCCGGGTCGAGCGTGAGCGGGCCGGTGCCGGCCGGCGGCCCCGCCTAGGTGACCGGGCTGACGACCGTGCTGCGGTTTTCCGATGCCTATTTCCTGCCGCTGGCGGCCGAGCAGGTGGTCGACGCCCGCTCGGCGGGCATCCGCACCGCCACCAACGACGCCCTGCTCGGCGTCGCGGAGTCATACATGCAGCTTCAGCGAGCCGCCGGCGCGCTCGCGATCGCCCGCGAGGCGGCCGCCCACGCCGAGCGGCTGGCCACGATCACAGGCTCGTTTGCCAAAGCGGGCAGCGGCCTGGAGGGCGACCATCAGCGGAGCCTGGCGGAACGGGACCGGAGGCTGGCCGACGTGGAGGCGGCGCTGGGCGAAGTGGAGATGGCGTCGGCCGAAATCGTCCGCCGCACCCGGCTCAATCCCGCACTCTTGGTGGCCCCGGTCGAGCCCGCGGAGCTGGTGCTCGAAGTCGTCAACGAGGATCTCCCGATCGACACGCTCATCGCGATGGGCCTCCGCAACCGGCCAGAACTCGCCGAGGCTCGCTCGTTCGTCGAGGAGACGCTGATCCGTCTGCGGCAGGCGCGGCTGCGGCCGTTTATCCCCAGCCTCGCCTTCCGCTATTCAGGGGGCGGCTTCGGTGGCGGCCGCAACGAATTCTTCGGCGACTTCGCCTCGCGGAGCGATGCCGACGTCAATCTCTTTTGGGAGACCGCCAACCTCGGCTTCACCGACTCGGCCGTGCGGGGCCGCCGCGAGGCCGAGCGCAAGGAAGCCAACCTGCGGTTTTGCAAGATTCAGGACACGGTGGCCTCGGAGGTGGTGCGGGCCGAGAAGGCACGGCTGGCCTCGAAGCGGCAGATGGCGCGGAGCGAAGCGGCCGTGCCGGAGGCGATCCGGTCGCTCGAACTCAACTTCCGCACGATCCGCGAGGCGGCCGGACTGCCCGTGCCCGCAACCCGGCCGATCGAAGTCTTGCAGCCGATCCAGGCGCTGGCCCAGGCCCGCGGCGAATATCTCGACGCGGTCGTCGACTACAACACGGCGCAGTTCCGCCTTTACCATGCGCTTGGCCGCCCGCCGATGGAACTGGCGACATCCCGCTGATGGCCGAAAGGCCAGGGCGTGTCTCAGGCTGACTGAGAGACGCGCAGGTCAGCGGACCGCCGGCAGATCGAGCGGTTTTTCCCGCGCCATCGATTCCGCAGCCTGGGCCCCGTCGCGCCGCGGCCCCGACGGCGGAAACAGACGGGGCTCGTCGATCGTGACGGCCGTGGCCACCTGCGAATCGTCGCGACCGCCCCGCCAAGGCATCCCCAGCCGGGAACCCGCAAACTCCGTGTGGTCGTGGATCGGCCCATTCTGAAACGGACCGGCCCCGAAAAACCATCGCGAACGTGAATCGCTCGCCACATGCTCGGTGCCGCTCTGCCAGACCGGCAGGCCCGTGTCGCGCCAGTAGGCGAAGAGGTTGAGCTTGGCGACCGCCCGCTGATCGGTCCGCTTGGCCAGCGCGATCTCCGGGAGCGAGGTGCCGTTGCCGACAAACTCCACGTGTGTGGCCGGTATGCCGAGAAGCACCTCGCTGCGGTCGGTGCCGAGGGCGCCGGCCCGCGCCTGCAGCACGATCTCAGCATCCTCTTTTTTGCTCGCCAGGATGCAGCCGCTGGCCAGCAGCTGATGCTGGATCGTCGCCGACAGATACGCGGCATCGTCGACGTCGCTGAGCACCGTCGTCTCGAGAAACACCTTGCGACCGGCGAGCGGCTGCAGGTCGAGCTTCATCACCGTCCGCTCGATCGCATCGGAGACGAGCAGCTGCTGGGTGGCGGTCCGCTTGGAATCGCTCCACATCGCCTTGCCGCAGCCGGCGCAGGCCACCGCCACCAGCCCGATCGGCAGCAGACGCAGCGCGGTGGAATTCGGAAACAGAGGCATGGCGCAGGCCGGAGGCGGCGAGACCGTAGCAGCCCTGCCCGCGTGATGCCAGAAAAGCAGAGTGGCCGGAGCAAAGAAATCAAAGCTTGACTAGTCTGACTAGGCAACTAGAATCCGAGCATGAAAAATGTCAGCACCTACGAGGCCAAAGCCCATCTTTCCAGGCTCATAGCCGAGGTGGAGCGGACTGGCAAGACGGTCACGATCTGTCGCAACAACCACCCGGTGGTCGACATCGTGCCGCACCGCACCAGCCAGGATCCACTGGAGCAGGCGCCCCACCTGCAGGGCGCCCGGTTTCACGGCGATCCGTGCGAGCCGGTATCGGCAGAGGACTGGCCTGAGGCGGCCCGCTGATGCTCTTGCTCGATACGCATGCCCTCGTCTGGCTGGCGTCGGATCAGGAGCAGCTGACGAATCAGGGAAAATCTTTGATCCGCCAAGCCGCCGGGGGACTGTTCATCTCGGCGATCTCAAGCCTCGAAATCGCCCTGCTCGTGAAGCGAAGCCGCCTCGAGCTGCCCCTCCCTCCGGACCGCTTTGTCGCCGAGTGCCTCCGCCACCACGGCATCACGGAGATTCCAATCGACTCCGCCATCGCCTTCGGGGCGGCGGCGCTGCCTGATATTCACAACGACCCGTTCGATCGCATCATCGCCTCGACGGCGATCGTGCATCGGCTCGATCTGCTTTCAAAAGACACCGTGCTGCCGCAGTACCCCGGCCTGCGCGTTGTCTGGTAGCTCGCCAGACGGCAGCCGACGCCTCAGCCAGATTGCACCCAGTTCGCTGTAGCGATGATCCGGCAATCCAGGAAAGATAGGCTCGGGGGTCGGCGAACGCTCGACGAGCATTGGGCGTATCCTCGCCCCGCGAGGAGACTTTTGCCGCCCCCGAGCCGGCGATACACGTAGGCTTGATGCGATCTAGTCGGCCACCGGCTCGGCGTCAGCGGCCTGGGCATCGCCAGCAAGCCGCTTTTTCAAACGGCGGTTTTCGGCAGAGAGCGAGTCGACGGTTGCCTTCGTCGTCGTGAGCTCGGCCTGTAATTTCTCCACCTCCGCCATGTGCGATTTCGTGAGATTGTCGAACTGCCCGAGCAGGCTTGGCGGCTGGCCTGCGGCCTGGTCGATCGCAGGCATGGTCTTCGGTTGGTCGGCCGCGGGCTGTCGCCCTCCCGTCGCCAGGCGCCCCATCGCCATCCCGATCATGAACGACGTGCCGACCGCGGCCATGACCGCCGCCCAGTGCGGGCCGGCCCAGCCCGCGGCGTTGGTGACGCGACCACGCGATCGCCGCCGTCGGGCACCGACATCCGATTCATCGGTCATGAACACCAGTTCGTCGGCCAGGCTCGCCGAGCTGGTGTCTTCACCGCTCAGCCAGAGGCTGCCGAGGTCGTCGGCGACGACGATCGATGAGCGGCAGCGCGGGCAGTTGCCCCGCTTGCCCGCCGAGGTCATGGGCACGCGAAGAATCGCCCGGCAGCGAGGACACAGGAGCCGGGCTCGCGAGGTATCGATCTTGAGCAGCGGAGCCTTGGCGAGCACGGCCGCGGCAAACGCCCCGCAGGTCGCAAAGCGATCCTCGGGTTTTTTGGCCAACGCCCGATGCACCGCCTCCGCCAACCGCGGCGGCACGTCCGGGCACAGTTCCCGCAGCGGAGGCGGCTGCTTCGACGCGTGTTCGACGATGATGTTGGCCACCTCGCCCCGAAACGGCTTGCGGCCGGCGAGCATCTCATAGACCGTCACCGCGAGCGCGTATTGATCGGCCCGGCCATCCGGTTCGACGCCCGGCTTCGACAGCTCCGGGGCCATGTATTCGAGTGTTCCCACCAAGGCACGGGCGCCGGTGAGGGTCTGGTCGTGGCTCAACCCGTCGATGGGATCGACGATCTTGGCGAGCCCGAAGTCTCCGAGGAACGGCCGCAGGAAGCCGTCGAGAAAGATGTTGCCGGGCTTCACATCGCGATGCAGGACACCGCTGGCATGCATGAAATCGAGGGCGGCGGCCACGCCCGGGAGCCAAAAGTGGAGCGTCGACGGCGGCAGGGCCGTCGGCTCCCCGAATTCGTCTTTGCCGCGATACTCCGACAGCGAGCCGCCAGACAGGAATCGCATCGCCACGAACGGGCAGCCATCATCTTCACCGTGATCGGTGATCGGCACGATGTGTTCGTGGGACAGCGCGAGCATGGCCCGCACCTCCCGCGCAAAACGCTGCTTGATTTCCTCGGCGTTGCGGACGTCGGTGCGGGGCATCTTGATGACGACCGGCACCCCCTGCTTGATGTCCCAGGCACGATAGGTCACCCCCATGCCGCCCATCGCCAGGCGGGCGACGAGCCGGTAACGGCCGCGGATCGTCCGCATCGCCGCATCGGCCGGGATCGGCACATGGAGCGCCGTGGGGGCATCGACCTGCGGAGAATGGACCCGAGTCGGATCCGCCGGCGCGGCGGGGGTCTTCTCGACCGGATCGACGCGGGCCGCATCCAATGCGTGGCTACTCCAACGAAGGGCCGCTGCCAGCGAAAGGCCGCACGAGGTCGCGAGGCTCGTCCGTAACTCGACGAAAATGGGGCCGCTGGGACTCGAACCCAGGACCAACGGATTAAAAGTCCGATGCTCTACCGACTGAGCTACAGCCCCGGAACAATCCTACCGAAGCCGCCTGCGGGAGCAACCGACATC
>CAYZFV010000325.1:0-4089 GCA_964477765.1 uncultured Candidatus Kuenenia sp. | reverse complement strand
CACCTCGATCGGCACCTCGCCCAGCCGGTGGCGCAGCACGACCGCGGTCAGCGGCGTGGCCAGATAGGCCCCCATGCCGGGGCGCGCATGGTCGGCATGGGCATGGGTGATCACGGCGCGGCCCACCCGTCGCCAGGGGTCGATGTAAAAATCGCCCTGCTGGCAGTAGAGCCCGGCGGGGGTCAGTTGAAGGAGATCGGGCACAACGCAGCTCTTTGGATTCGGAGACGTGGCCGCGCGTGCCGCGGCTCAAGCGCATCCGTCCTCTGTGTATCGCCGGCTCGGGGGCGGCAAAAGTCTCGTCGCCGGGCGAGGATACGCCCAAGGCTCCTCGAGCGTTCGCCGACCCCCTCGCCTACCATTCTCGGCTCGTCAGATCGTCGCTCCAGCTAATCGGAATCAGCTTTAACGATAGGCCTGCGCGCCGACGGCGGGGAAGCGGTAGCCGCCGAATCCGAAGGGAGCGTAGGTCGGCCAGTCGCCCGGGACGACTCCCGGCGGCGTGCCGTACATGTTCCACGTGGGCGTGCGGGGGTTTGTCGGCGGCACGAAATAGCGGGGCCGCCGGCGGATGCCGGTGATGTAAGGGGACCGCCCGGGCTCATAAGGGGCCTGGTTTTGGGGCGTGCCGTGGGAGAGCGGCTTCGGGTCGCCCACCCGGCTCTGCGGCTGGCCCGCCTCGGCGGCGGTCGCGGCGAGAATGCCGCCGCAGACCACGAGCCAGCTGACTCGTCTCCAGGCTGCCGGTCGTGAATGGGCCATGATGCGTCTCCTCCGTTTCGGTCTCATCGACGGAAAGCCAGGTAATTCTGGCGGCGCTGTCTCGCGGCGCGGTTTGGCGCGATCATTCCACTTGTGATGAGGGGTCATCGAAGCCGGCCCAGGTGATCGCGACCGGCACACCAAACACCTTCTCGAAGAGTTCGGTCCGCCGCTCGGCCCCCCAGATGTCGACCTGTGGCTCGGCGTCGGCCACCACGTCGAGTACCACCCGCTGCGGCTCGATCTGCACCTTCACATCTTTCACCTGCTGGGAGCGGCTGCGGTCGAGCCCGCCGGCGAGCCGGAGGATGCCGGCCATCCGCTGCACCCGTTGCTGCTCCTCCGAGGTGAGCCGCGAAAAGTTTTCATGCTTCCGCTTCGGCAGGGCGCCGCGGTGGTAGCGGGCCACGTTGGCGATGATCTCGAGGTCATGGCCGCGGATGCCCGGGATCCGGCTGTTGCGGATCAGGAGGTAGCTGTGCTTGTGGTGCTGGTCGTAGTTGATCACGTAGCCCACATCCTGAAGCCGGGCCGCCCACTCGAGCAGCTGCCGGTCGTCGGGGGAAAGCCCGAACGCGTCGGCGAGCTGCTCGAAGATCCGGCCGGCCAGCGTGGCCACCGTGCGGCCGTGTTCAAGCTCGCCGGAGCAGGCGGCGGCGAGTTTTTCGATCGCCGCCTCGCGGAGCGAGGGATCGTCTTCGGGGCCGCCCAACGCCTCGTCGATCATCTCGCGGACAAGCCCGTCGCGGACGCCACGGGTATGGATCACGAGCGTGTTGACGCGAAACCGCTTCATGAGGGCGTCGATGATCGACAGGCCCGCGATGATGATGTCGGCGCGGTCGGGCGTCATCCCGGCCATGCTGCGGCGGGCGCGAAGCGGCATCTTCCGCAGCCGGTCGAGCAGGTGGCGGATTTCGGCGTGCGACGCCTTGTAGCCCGCCACAGGAAGGTCGGCCTCACGTTTGGCGGCCATCAACAGTTCGGCGAGCGTCGTGAACGTACCGCCGCAGCCGACCAGAAAATGCGGCGCGAAGAGGGGCTTGGTGGTCTCTTTCTTCAAGCAGTCGGTGATCGCCTCTTCCATGCGGGCGACGCCCTTGAGCATGTCGTCGCCGGAGGCGCCCTCCCCGAGGCCGAACTGTTCGGTGAGCCGGACGGCGCCGAGGGGCGTGGAGAAGATCGCCTCGATGAGGTTGCCCGTGCCGAACACGATCTCGGTGCTGCCGCCACCGATGTCGGCGACGATCACATTGCGGCCGGTGAGGTCGAAGGCGCGCTGCACGCTCGTGAAGGCGAGCTGGGCCTCCCGTTCGCCGGAGATCACCTCCACCTCGAGCCCCACCTGCTCGCGAACCCGGCGGCAGAAGTCGGGCCCGTTGCGAGCCTCGCGCACCGCGCAGGTGGCGATGGTCCGCAGGCTGCTCACCTGGAAGCCGGCAGCGATTTTTTTGAACGTGCCGAGCGCGTGGATGGTCCGTTCCATCGCCTCGGCATCGAGCCGCCCCTCGCCCGACACGCTCTTGCCGAGCCGGGTCGGCTCCCGTTCCTCGTCGAGGATCCGGTAGGTACCCCCCCGCAGAGCCTCGGCCACCATCAGCCGCACGCTGTTGGAGCCGATATCGATCGCCCCCAGGCGGCAGGCCATGTCGGCCGAGAGATAGATCTGCTTGTCTTCAGCGTGGGGCATCCCGGCCGTGGGGTGCGGCGGCGGCTGCTTTGCCTCGGCTGCGGTCGTCGGGTCGCTCATGCGGGCTCCTTATGACGGACTCCTTGATGATACCTTGGGAGTTCAGTCCCGAGATGTAGACTCGCGACGCCCGCCATGATCGTGAATCCCTCCCCGATGTCTGCCAGCCTTCAGCCCTGGACCGTGCACGCCGCCGAAGGCTGGAACGCCCCGCCAGCCGCGTGCGGTGTGGCCGTGGGCAACTTTGATGGTGTGCATCTCGGGCATGCCGAGATCGTCCGCCGTCTGGTCGCCACGAGCCACGGCCGGGGCATGCCGGCTGTCGTGCTTACGTTCGACCCACACCCCGCCGCGGTCGTGCGGCCCGAGGCCGTTCCCCCGCCGCTCACCACGATCCCCCGCCGTGCCGACTTGCTGCTCGCCCTCGGGGTGGATGCCGTGCTCGTGCAGCCGGCCGACACCGGCCTGATGAGCCTCTCCGCCGAACAGTTTTTTCACGACATGCTGCTGGGGCGGCTGCGGGCCGGGGCGATCGTCGAGGGGACCGACTTTCGGTTTGGCGCCGGCCGCCGCGGCGACGTTGCATTGCTGGACACGCTCTGTCGCAGCGCGAACATATCGCTCGAGGTGGTGCCCCCGGTGTTCGTGGGGCATGCCGCCGTGTCGAGTTCACGACTCCGTGGCCTGGTGGCCGCCGGCAGCGTCGACGAAGCGGCCGCGCTGGCCACGGCTCCCTATCGCCTCACCGGCACCGTCATCGAGGGCGCCCGTCGCGGTGGGCCGCTCGGTTTCCCCACGGCCAACCTGGGCTCGATCGCCACGCTCCTGCCGGGGCAGGGCGTCTACGCCGGCTGGGCGACGGTCGGCAACACCGGCCAGCGGCATCCTGCCGCGATCCATGTCGGGCCCAATGTGTCGTTTGGCGTGGAGGCCATCTCGGTCGAGGCCCACCTGATCGGTTTTCGTGGTGATCTCTACGGCGCCACGCTCCACGTTGACTTCCTCGCGCGGCTGCGCGACACTCGCCGGTTTGCGTCGATCGACGAGCTCACCACGCAGCTCGCCGCCGACGTCGCCCGGGCGGCCGAGATCGCCCGGGAAGAGTGATCGCTGCCCGAGCCGGTGCGTCTGGCGGCGGCAGGATTCTTGCGAAAGGACATTCGTGATGCGGTTGGACTGGGCCTCTCTCCTGGACATTCTGCGCGGCAGCGAACGGGTCTGCCTCACCAGCCACATCCGACCCGACTGCGATGCGCTCGGCAGCGAGCTGGGCATGGCCGGCATCCTTTCGGCGTTGGGCAAAGACGTGCGGATCGTCAACGCCCAGGCCACGCCCGCCTCGCTCTGCTGGATCGATCCCGCCGGCAAGCTCGAGTCGCTCGCCGAGAAGGTGAAGCCGGCCGATCTGGCCGATCGCGATCTTTTCATCGTCGTCGATACCAGCGCCTGGGCGCAGCTGGGCGACATGGGCGCGGTGCTCAAGGCCCACCGCGACCGCGTGGTCGTGGTCGATCACCATGTGAGTGAAGACGACATCTGCGATCGGTGGTTCAAAGACACCGCCGCCGAGGCGACGGCCCGCATCGTCTACGAGATCGCCCTGCGGCTCAAGGTGCCGCTCACCGAACAGATCGCCA
>CAYZFV010000324.1:0-3396 GCA_964477765.1 uncultured Candidatus Kuenenia sp. | reverse complement strand
GGCGGGCGCGTCCCCGCAGACCGAAAGATACCCGCCTCAGGGGGGGTGGGGAGGGGGGGGGGGAGCGAGATCCGGGAGCCGGTCGAGGAACTCAAACGGCGTCAGTTGGACGACGCCGCTGCGAGGCCGGGCAGCGCGAGAAACGGGAGATCGTTCGCGACGCTCCGCCGGCGGGAAGCCCATGGCGGTATGTCGATCGCGCCTGGGTGAGGCTGTGGTACTGAACGCCGAGCGGCCCCGGATCAGTATCAACCCGCTCAGGCTGCAAACGCCCGCGCCAGCCGGCGGAGAATCTCGGCGAATAGCGGCGTGGGACAGCCGGTGTTCAGGCGGATGAACCCGGGAGCGGTGAAGTGCTTGCCGTCCGACGGGCCGATGCCAGCGGCCAGGCAGGCGGCTTCGGGGTCGGCCACGCCCGTGCCACGGCAATCGATCCAGACGAGGTAGGTGGCCTGGGGCGGAACGCAGGTGAGGCCGGGAATCCCGGCTACAGCAGCCACCGCGAGGTCGCGGTGATGGCGGAGCACGTTCACGAGCCGCCGCCGCCATTCGTCGCCGAACCGCCAGGCTGCTTCAGCGGCCGCGTAGCCGATCGGGTTGACCATCGGCACGAGGCCGCCGCCAGCCGCCCGCCACGTCTTCAAGATCCCACGGTCTCGACAGATCGCGGCGGCACAGCCCAGGCCCGCGAGGTTCCAGGTCTTGGAAGGGGCGACGAGCGTGATCGCGTCGCGGGCCTTGTCGTGGTCGAGGCTGGCGAAGGGAACGTGCCGCGGGCCGCCGTGGTCGTCGTCCAGCAGGAGATCCGACCAGATCTCGTCGCTCACCACCGTGAGCCCGTGGCGGGCGGCGAACTCGGCGATTCCGATGAGATCGTCGCGGCCGAAGACCGTGCCGGTCGGATTGTGGGGATGGCAGAGCCAGAAGAGTTTCGTCTTCGGCGTTACCGCCGCCTGAAGTGCATCCCAGTCGATCGTCCAGGCCGTCACAGACTGTGCCAGCGGCACGCGGATGCACTCGCGGCCGGCGAGGCCGGGCAGCGAGAGAAACGGGGGATAGACCGGCGTGAAGGTGATGATGCCGCTGCCAGGCTCGGCCAGGAGCCGGGCGGTGATCGCCAGGCCATTGACGACCCCGGGCGTGCTCGTGATCTGGTCGGGCTCGACCTGCCAGCCGTGCCGCCGGGCGAGATGCTCGCACAAGGCGGGCGCGAAGCCCGGCGGTGGATCGGTGTAGCCGAACACCCCATGATCCACTCGGGCCCGCAGCGCCTCGAGCACCACCTCCGGCGCCCGAAAATCCATGTCGGCCACCCAGGTCGGGATCACATCGCGGTCCGTCCAGCGGTCCCACTTCTCGCTGCCGGTGCCGTGGCGATCCGGAGCGGTGGCGAAGAGCGGGTCGATGGGCTGGCTGGTCACTGGCACATTCATGATCATTGGTCAACGAGTATACGCTCAGCGAGAGCATCCCCTCCTCGAGAACAGCGATGCGACATGACACGGTGGCGATCGTACCGGCGGGAGGCCAGTCGCGGCGGCTCGGCGAACGGGTGGGCCCAGGCGGGAAGGCAGCGCTGGTCGTCGGCGGCGAGAGCCTATTGGGGCGGGTCTGTCGGGTGCTGGCCGCGGAGGTGGCCCGGGTGATCGTGGTGGCTCCGACGGGTCGGCCGCTGCCTCCGCTGCCTCACGGGATCGACGTGGTGCCCGATCGCGAACCGGGCCGGGGGCCGCTTGCGGCGATCCGGGACGGTCTCGCTGTAGTGGCAGCGCGGGGCGAGCCTGTGCCGCGGCGAGCCCTGCTCGTCGCCTGCGATCTGCCGCGGCTCTCGTCCGAGATCGTGCGGCGGCTCCTCGATCATGAGCCGGCGCCGGGAACCCGCTGGCTCGTGCCGCTGGTCGCCGGTGAGCCGCAGCCGCTGCTCTCCGTTTTGTCACTCGATCTGGCGGCTGTGCTCGAGGCGACGCTCGCGGTCGATCGCAGGAGCCTCCGCGCAGCCGTGGCTGCGGTGGCCGAGTCGGATCCGAAGGCGGTCGCTGTCTGTGACGCGGCGGTCCTCTTCGGAACGGAAGCCGACCTCGCGGTCTTTGCCGACATCGACACGCCGGATGACCTTTCGGCCTGCGACCTGCGTGTGGAGCCGGGCTGAAACCAGCGGCGGCAAAAGACGGCCTGTCCGCCGACCGCATGCCCGCCGGTCCAAGAACTCAAACGGGGAGAGGTCCGCCCGGGTTTGCAGTGCTTGATCGACGAGTTGGTCAAACAAACTCACGGGCCGCCTCCTCGTCGACAAGTTCCAGGCTGCGGCGGGCTGCTTTCATGTCACGGAGGGCTTGTCGCACGACCTGGAGCGCTTTTCTGAAAGCCCGGGGATCGGTTGGCCCACGGCCGCGGGCATGGAGCCTGCGGAATGGGTCAACGGTCTGCCGTTGTCCGGCGCCCATCCCCCACGAGCCAGCCCTGAGAAAAGGTTTCTCGCTCGGTCCCGTCCTTTTTGTGCGAGGGGTGTTTCGCCGCTTCAAGGCCGTGGCTCGACGATGGACAACCGCCGACATAATCCTGGACGCCACAATCCTGTTCTCTCAGGGGGCGATGAGGCTCTGCTCAGGGCTGTGGTGGACGAGGCGGCAGCCACGGTTCGCGAAGACCAGGTCCGGTTTCGGCTGACGCTTGTCTATCCGGTCGTGATCGTTCTGCTCGCCATCCTGGGCACGCTGTGGACGACCACCACGAACGACTGGCTCATCCGCAATCTCGCAGGGTCGTTCCACGAGCCACCGATCACAGCGGCTGCCGGGGAGTGGCCTCGAATCACGCCTGGCCAGGGCATGCTGATGGCTGGCGGGATCGCCGTTGCCGTGGCGCTCGCGGCCTGGATCGCACGGCTCGGTCGTTTGGTCGGCTGCCATGCAGGGCAGGCCGCGCGGTGCGACCTGCTCGCGGAGCTCGCTGGCAGTGACCTTGTGCCGGCTGACCGCGACCGACTGGCGAGCGAACTCATGCAGGGAATCGAGCCGCCGCTGCACCCCGCCGGTGGGCCGCTCATTGCCTTGGTCGAGTCGGAGCCCGATATCGACCGGCGGGCCGCCACGTTGCGGGCGACCGCCGCCTTCTACCGCGGGCTCGATGACCGCCGGCGACGCCGGGCGCGGCGGCTCGTGCCGATCGTCGGCTGCCTGATCGCGGGGCTGGCGGTGCTCCTGTATGGCGTGGCGCTGTTTCGACCGATGACGAGGCTCTTCGAGTCGCTCGCCGAGGTCCATGAGCCGATCGGCCGCGGAGGTGGGCGATGAACGCGGAGCCGAGTCGGTTCTCCGAGGAGGTGATCGCGACGCTGGTCGCGGAGGCGATCGAAGCCCTCGTTCGCGACTGGTACGGCGGCATTCCACTACCTCC
>CAYZFV010000323.1:0-3089 GCA_964477765.1 uncultured Candidatus Kuenenia sp. | reverse complement strand
TTCCAACTCCTCCACGCTTCAAAAAATGTTTCGTGCGGTAGTACCCCCACCGCGAACCGGAGCCCGGCACACGGTGCCTTAGGCGTCGACGATTAGATTCTCTGGAAACCAAAATGCAACCCAAAAAGTTGGTTGCGCCCGGAAAAAATGCGATTTGCGGGCCTCGTGGGCCCAGCTGGCTCCGCACGGAAGCCGACCGTTTCCCGGCCGAAACGGCTTTTCCAGCGTTTTTTCCCCGGCTGTGCTAAGATTCGTGGCGGCGGAATCGAGCCCTCGGACTCGTCTCCCCTGAGGGGGCGACCAGACGACCAGACGGGCGTGGCAGCCCAAAAATGTTGGCATTCGACTGGAGCGGTCACGATGCGCACCGACCTCACCTCTGCGACAGGCTGGCAGGGGAGGCTGCAGCGTGGTGGCTGGGCTATCCCTTGGGTCGCATGCGGTTTGGCGGTCGCCGTGGCCGCATTGGTGATCAGCCGCCCGGGGCGATCGGTCGCTATCGCCCAAGAGGCCGCCGATGATGAGGAGGAAGGCGAGGAGGAACATTTTGAGGAAGGGGGCGCCTACCTGCCGACCGACCGGATCACCGAGCGGCGGCTCGACTTTGCCCGCCGGCTGATCGCTGATCAGCGGTGGAGCGATGCGGTGACGTTGCTCGACGAGGTGCTCGCCAGCGATCGCGACTCGTTCTTTCGATCCGAAGTTGCCGCCGCCACGTGGCGGAGCGCGAAAGCGGAGGCAGCATCGCTGCTCGCGAATCTTCCCGCGGCCGGCAATGACGCCTATCAGTTGCAGTTCCGCGCCAAAGCCGATCGCGAACTGGCAGACGCCCTGGCCATCGGTGACGATCGGGGGATCGCAGCGGTGGCCCGCCGCCGGCTGAACACGCCGGCGGGGCAGCGGGCCACCCTCCTGGCCGCGCTCGAATCACTCGATCAGGGTCAGCCCCTGGCCGCGGCGGCCTGGCTCGATCGACTCGCTGCGGGAGGCGGTGACGAACTGGAGCCGACGCTCTCCGTCATGCGGGCGGTCGCCTGGCAACGGGCCGGCGACGCCCGGGCGGCCCGCGAGATTCTGGACCAGGCGCGGTCCGGTACCAAGACGACATTGCGACTCGGGGGCCGCGACGTCACCGTGTCCTTCGCACCCTCCGGCGGCGAGGCGTGGCTGGCCGGCATGGTGGGGCCGCCGCCGCCGGCCGCCGTTCGTGCCGCCGAGGAATGGTGCATGCACCGCGGAGACCCGCCCCGCAATGCCGTGGTCGATGCTTCCCGCCCGCTGCTGGTGCCGCGGTATCGCGTGCCGCTGACCCGCCATCCCGAGGAAGCCAAGTGGCTCGAGGCCCGCCGTCAGCGGGCCGCCGATCGGGACGGTCTCCTCCTGCCGGCGGCCACGCCGCTCGCCGTGGAGGGGACGGTCGTGTTGCATACGCCGATGGGCCTTTTGGCGGTCGACTTCGAAACGGGCAAGCGGCTGTGGCTCCAGCCGGGCGGTGCTGCCGGCCCCGTGACGCTGAGCGAGGATCCCGGCGATGAGGACGAAAACACGGTCACGGCCGACGCCCAGGGCCGCATGCTCGCTCCCGTGTTTGAGGATGCCACCAGTGGCACCCTGGCCAGCGATGGTCAGTTGGTGTTTGCGGTGGAGAGCCATCCCGACGCGCTCGTGAGTCGCGATCTGATGGGGCCGCGCGGGCAGATCATGTTCAACGGCGGAGCCACTCAGGGAGGCTGGAGCGGTGGCAATTCGTTGGCGGCCTATGATCTGTCGGATCGGGGCCGGCTACGGTGGCGGCTTCCGATGATCGATCCGGGGCGTCCGACCCGGGCCCTGGCGTGGACGCTGGGACCGCCCCTGCCGGTGAACGATCGGCTCTTCGTGCTCGTGGAAGAATTGGGCGAGGTGCGGCTCGACGTCCTCGATGCCGACACCGGCTCGACGGTGTGGACGCAGCCGTTGGCCGAACTCGACGAGGAAGCACGGGTCGACAATCAAGGCAATCAGCCGCGGCGGGTGGCAGGCCTCTCTCCGGCGCTGGCCGAGGGTGTGCTTGTCTGCCCGACCGGTGCCGGGGCGGTGGTGGCCGTCGACCTGGCCACCCGCACGCTCCTCTGGGCGTATAATTACCGCATTATTGCGGCAGGCGACATGGTGGTGATGCGGAATGGAGTGCGGGTGCCGCAGGTGGGCCGCATCATCAACGGACGGGTCGTGGTGAGAAACGGACAGTCGGCCGGCCCGGAAGGTCGCTGGCTCGATGGCTGCCCGGTGCTTGCGGGTGGCAACGTGATCCTCACGCCGGGTGAATCGAATCATCTGCATTGTCTCGATCTCCGGACCGGTGCCGTCAAGTGGACGAGGCCACGCGAGGATGGGCTGTATGTCGCGGGCGCGGTGGGAGAACGGCTGGTGATCGTCGGCCGCCGTGGCGTCGAAGCGGTCGATATCAACTCGGCTGAACGGCTGTGGTCGACCCCCTTGGCCGACGACGGGGCGGCGATCAGTGGTCGTGGTCTTGTGGTTGCCGATCGGATGTTTGTGCCACTCGACACACCAGAAGTGGTGGAAATCGACCTCGCGACCGGCCGGATCGTGGGCCGCTCGCCCGGCCGTGGCGGTGTCGTGCCGGGCAACCTCGTCGCCTACCGTGGCGAGGTGCTGTCGCAAGGCGTTGAGTCACTCGACGTGTTTCATCAGACGGTGCCGCTGGAGTCGCGGATTGAGACAGCCTTGAGAGACAGCCAACTTTCTGGTGACGATGCCTGGTTGCTGATGTGGCGGGGGCAGCTTCGACTCGATCGTGGCGAGGTTGTGGCTGGGCTGGCCGACCTTCGCGCGGCGGTGGCAGCTGCTCCAGGTCGCTTCTCGCCCGACATGCTGCCGGCGGCGCTCGTGCATGCCCTGGAAGAGGAGCCGACGCTTGCGGAGACCGTGTGGCCGGAACTGTTGAGCCTCGATCCATCGCCGACGTTGGTGAGCCGCGGTTTGCGACTGGCGATCGACAGTCTCGTGGCCGCAGGCCGGCTGCCCGAAGCCTGGCAGGCGTGTCGCCATCTGATGGAGCGGGCCACCGTGGCCGCCGCTGCGAG
>CAYZFV010000322.1:0-2528 GCA_964477765.1 uncultured Candidatus Kuenenia sp. | reverse complement strand
CGCCGCCCTGGCCGGCCGGCTGCCCCTTCCCCAAGGAGCCCACACACGATGTCGAAGCAGACCTGGCGGGTCGTCACCCGCGGCACTGATGGCGAACTGATCATCCACGACTACGACTCCCCCGAAGCCCTCCTGCGCACCCACCTCCAGGTGGGCACCGACGACTGCAGTACCGATCTGGCCCTCCGCGGCGCCCCGGTGTTTCGCTCGCTGATCGGCCCCATGCCCGAGGGCCGCACCATCGTGCGGTATGAATCGCCCGAGGTGTTCGAGACGCTCACCCGCGAATGGGCCCTGCCCCGCTCCCCGAAGCGGCGGACCCGCAAGAAGGCCGCCAGCCAGGCCGCGGAACAGCCCGCCGAGTGAGACCATGGCCGACACGATCTTCTCTCGCATCATCCGCGGTGAAATCCCGGCCCGCATCGTGCACGACGACGCCCTGTGCCTCGCCTTTCACGACGTTGCTCCCCAGGCGCCCGTGCACGTGCTGGTGATTCCGAAGGAGCCGATCCCGTCGCTCGCGGCGGTCGAGGAGCGTCAGTCTGCGTTGCTCGGTCACCTCATCGTGGTGGCCACCAAACTGGCGACCTCCCTCGGCCTCGGCGACGGGTATCGGCTGGTGGTCAACTGCGGCCCCGACGGCGGGCAGACCGTCGATCATCTCCATGTCCACCTTCTCGGTGGGCGGGCCATGGGCTGGCCACCCGGCTGATCACCAGCCTCATCCTGACCGCCGCCACCAGCCCCATGAGCCAGCAGAAACTGCGGCCAGAAGGAGTCGAGCAGGAGTCCGCAGCCACCGACATCACCCGCGGCCAGCCGGGTTTCGGCGCGGCTGATCAACTCGGCAAGCTGCGTCCGCTCGGCTTCGTTGAGCGAGAGGCCATACACGCGAATGTCGTCGATCTCCACCCGTCCGGGCCCCATCAGGTCGAACCGCACCCGCAGCGACTCGAGCCCGTCCTGCGGCAGGTCGTCGATCTGAAGCACGAATTGCGTCCAGGTTTCGCCCAGTGGCCGTCCTCCGGGGAGGCCCCCCATCGGCGCAAACCGGTAATACTCGCCTTGCCGATCCACCCCTTCGACCGCCAGCCGGAGGGGCGGCTGCGGCTCACCGGCGGCCACCCGCAGCCAGGCCGCGACGCTGATCCGGCCGGTCGCAGGAGGCACAAACGGATTGCTGCGGATCGTCGCCAGGCCGTTGAGTGACGAAAACTCGACGGCCCGCCCACCTTCCGTCCGGCCGGCCGCGATCCCGACAAGCGTGCCCCGTTGCCGGTCAACCACTTCCCATCCGGTGGCACCCTCTGCCGTGCCGGGGAGTTCGAAGTCGGGATTGTCGAGCACCGCCATCCCCGTAGGCCGCTCCACGGCCGCCTGCCGTTCCTTGAGATCGGCAAGTTGTCGGGCGACCCACTCCCGCGCCGCATCCGGAAACTCGGCCCGCGCACCGGCCACCGTGGCCGCCGAGTCGACAACGACCGACCGAATCCCCCACGGCTCGAGCGGGATCGACACCCGCCCCCGCTCGTCGATCGTGAGCCGCCCGCCATCGACCGCATCCGCGGCCACGGTGGGCCGGGCGGTGAGTTCGACCGCCGCCTGCACCGGCACAGCGGCCGCATTGACGACCAGCATTGACGCGCCCAACCGGGAGGGCCCGGTGCGGATCACCAAGGGCGCCGGGAGTGGATCGACCAGGGCGAGCGACCCCGGTGGCAGCGCGGCAAACGCCCGCCGCGCCAAGACGCCGGCGAGCGTCGGCTGGGCATACATGAGCGCCATGTCGAAGATCACCTCGGCATCTCCCGCCACAAACGATTCAGCCCACGCCCGCGTGAGGGCCGGGCCGGATCGCACCGGATGCACGGCCACCGCCCCTTCGGCACCAGCCGACCCAAACGGTCCATGCGGCACGACATCTTCGATCTCCATCCGCAGGGGCACCTCGATCGCGATGGCTCCGCGACGACGAGCGCCGGCCACACCCCGCGCGAGGCCGGCCGAGCGATTGGCCCGTTCGCTGGCGGCGCGGTCGATCAGTCCGCCGCCGCAGCGATGCACATGCGGCGAGAGAAAGACGATCCGCTCATCGGCCGTGAGCGTGGCAGGATCCACGCCGACCTCCCGCCACAAATCGACCTCAGCCGCCCGCGAACCGGCCAGCGCGGGCCGCAGACGGCGCGACAACTCACCCATGGCAAGGAGCGTGGTGGGGGCCACGTAGAGACTGCGGCCACCCCCTTCGGCCGACACGATCTCGGCCAGCCGGGCGTAGAACGAGGCGATCTCGTGGCTCCGCCAGGCCAGCCAGGCCTCCCGCCCCGATCGGTTCACGAAGGCGGCGCGCTGGGCATGGCGATCCGCGCCCTCCCCCGGCGGAATCCCGGCCGCGGCGGCGAACCGCCCGAAGGTCACGTCATCAAGCCCCCAGGCGACGCCCGGCAGATGGAGCCAGCCTTCGTGCGCGAGCAGGATCGCGACCCCGTCGACGGTCGCCGCCGCGTTGAGGCGACCAGCCACCTCCC
>CAYZFV010000321.1:0-5627 GCA_964477765.1 uncultured Candidatus Kuenenia sp. | reverse complement strand
CCTCCGCGGCCCTCCGGATCCCCGCGGGGCGAGGATCCCCCCACCGCTCGTCGGGCGTTCGCCGACCCCCGAGCCTACCTGACTCAGCTGACCACGATCCTCGCTGCAGCGCGTGAATTCGCCGTTTTGTCCCAGGTTTTCTCGCTGCCCGCCGGCGTGGTAGCATTCTGGCCGCCGCGAGGGCCGGCCCCTCCGGCGTGGGAGAATGTTTTCATGCGCGCAAATCTGTTCCGGATCTGGCTGTGCCTGGCGGCCATGCAGGCCGCCGGAGGCGCGGCCCGCGGTGAAGATCCTGTGGCGGTGCTTGTGACGGGTCCCCTTGCCGGCACCGTCGGTGAGCGGGTGTCGTTCGAGGTGGAGATCGTCAACCGCTCGGGGCAGCCGCTCCAGAAACTGCGGGTCGTCGACTACTTCGATTCGGGCTTTCACCACGAAGCCTCGAAGAGCCCGATCGAGCAGAAGGGCACGATCGATCTGGCCGCCGGCACCTCCCGCCGGCTGACACTCGACTTCATTCTCGATGAGCCGGGCCGCCAGTGTCACCGCGTGGAAATCATCGACCCCGCGCAGAAGTTTGTCGGTGGGGCCACCGCCTGTGTGCAGGTGGCGCCGGCGCCGACCGCCGCCCCGGTGCCGCAGTCACCCCCGATCATCGCCCCGCCGCCAGCCGCAGCGCCCGCCACATCCCAACCGCCGACCGGTTCTGCCTTCACGCGGCCGCCGGCGACTTCACTTGCCACTCCGACGGCGCCCATCACCGCCTCCGCGCCTCTCACGGCCCCGCCGCCTGCCGCCTCCGGCACACCCTCGCTCGAACTGGGGCTCTCCGGCCCCAACGAGTTGATCTCCGGTGGCACGGCCGAATATGTCGCCATGATTCGCAACACCGGCAGTGTGCCGACCGGCGAGACGATCCTCGATCTTTCCTGGGACGACGGCTTCTCGCCGCTCGAAGCCTCCGACGGCTACGTGCTGGGTTCTTCCAAGGTGTCGTGGACGCTCCCCTCGATTCAGCCGGGTGAGCAACTCCGTCGCCAACTCAACCTTCGGGCCCAGGCTCCGCCCCGGAGCTATCGCGACACGCCCCCCTCGCGGTCGTGCGTGCGGGCGGTGCTCGGGGGTGTGACGGGCGGGATGATGGTGGCCGACGAATCGTGTGTGCCGATCCGCTCCACCGCGCCGCGGCCCCGCACGCCGCGGGAAGCCGGCCTCCGGGTGTCGCTGGCCGATCTCGACGATCCCGTCGCGTCCGGTGGCGCCACCACGCTGATCTGCACGGTCACCAATGCGGGCATCAGCCCGAGCGGCCGGCTCGACCTGGCGATCACGATCCCAGATCAGGCGCGGCTGGTCGGTGATCCGCGGCCCTCGCGGGTGCGGATCGACGGCCCCACGATCGCGTTCGATTCGGTGGGCAGCATTCCGCCGGGCGGGCATGCCTCGTTTGAACTCGCCTACCGTATGCCGGCCGGCGGCACCGGCCGGGCCGCGGCCACGCTCACGGGTGATGAACTCGACGGCGCCGCCGAAGCGTCGTGTGCGACGACCTTCATGGGCGAGTAGGGATGCGGTCTCGGGCTGAAGCCTGTCCTGCGCCGCACGACACGCACAGCTTGCCACGATCGCGCGGGCTCACGAGATCCTCGTGGCGACACCCCCTCCACACTGTCGATGGGAGCCGACGGGAGGGGTTCGATGCTCGTGGTCACCGCCAACTGGTCGATCGCCGATGGCACCGTGTGCGGTGGGCCACCGCGCGCGGCGGTGCGGGCCTTTTTTCGCGAACTCCGCCGCGCGGCCTGGCGGGCGGGTTTTCGGCGCGACGGCCGCTATCGCCCTCTCGACGCCATCCAGATCGTGCTCGCCGGCGACACCTTCGACGGCCTCACCAGCATGGCCTGGCATGGTGACCTTCGGCCTTGGCAGGGCGGATCTCGGGCCCGGGCCGTGGCCGAGCAGATCGCCATCGCGGCAGCCCGCCGCGGCGGCCGACTGCTGACGGGACTCGCCAGACTGCGTCGCCACGGCCTCGCCGTGCCGCAGGCCGACAGCCGGGGGCGCCCGCTGCCCGGCACCACCTGCCTGGCGGCGGTGCACGTGGTCTGCCTCGTGGGCGATCGCGACCGCGTGCTCGACGGACTTTGGTTTGCCGCTCTCGCCGGCCGTCATGGCATCTCGGTCGGCACGGAATGGGCCAGCGACTCGGTGATCATTCACCACGGCTCGGAGTGCGACCCGCTGTGCGGCGCGATCGACCTGCCACCGCAGGCCCGCCGCCCGTCGCTGGCCGAGAGTCTCGCCGTCGATCTGCTGGTCGAGTTTGCCCGTCGGCTGCAGGGCACCGCGGTGCCACGCCCGACGGCGGCCGCGATCACTCGCCTTCTGGCCGCCGCCTCACCGCTGGAGATGCCACTGGCGATCGCCCGTCATCCGCACCCGGCGATCCAGACGGCATGGCAGCGGAGCGTGCGTCATTGGCACACCCAGGCCCATGCCACGCTCCCGGAGGCCGAAGTGCAACATGACGCTGTCGATGCGCTGGCCGCCTGGATGGAGACTGCCATCCACCGCGATTCTGGCGGCCCGCGACATCAGCTTGCAGCCGCCATCGACGGCCTGCGGCCGCGGATTCCCCGCCGTTGGTCTGATGACAGGCTGGTTGTGCTGGGGCATCCACCTGCCGCGCTCCCGGGGCCCGGCCCACGGCATTCCGGTGGCCCTGAGGCAGGCTATTGCCTGGGCCGCACTTCCGTCATTCGCCCGTCGATGCCGCCCACGGTGGTCTTCCCCGAGGCTCACTCGCTGTGGGGGGTGTGGCTGCGGGAGGATCGGCGGGATTTCACCGATTCGCAGCCGGTGCATGTGGCGCCGTGTAGGATGGTGGTTAGTGGACCGGGAATCGTCGAAGCTGCCTGATGCCGCCTGGCCTGCCGAACCGGCCGTGGCCGAACTGCGCACCACGTTTTCCTCGCGGCACGATGCCCTCGCCTGCGGCACACGGCTTGTGGAACAGGGCCTGGCCGCCTGTGTGCAGATCGAAGGGCCGCTCACGAGCGTCTATCGCTGGCAAGGCGTCGTGGAAACGGCCGAGGAGTTTGCCTGCCGGGCGAAAACAACGCCGGCTGCCGCCGCCGCCTGCGAGGCGGCCATGCGGTCGCTCCATCCCTATGACACCCCGGAAATCCTCGTCAGCGTGTCGTACGGCTCGGTCGGCTATGCGGCGTGGGTGCGTGACAACGTCGCCGCCGACACGGAGGCCCGCGAATGACGCCGGCCGTGCTCTACGCCTTCGAGATCTCGCTCCATCGGCATCCCGCCGAGGACCTCGCAGACGGGGCGTCGCATACCGATGCCTGGGGCACCTGGCCGACGGTGCTGACCCCGCACGAGGCGCTCGCAATGCCGCTGGCGATCACCTTCGAAGATGCGGTCGACCGCCTGAGCCGGCTGGACCGAATGTACGCCGAGCCCGACGGCTCGTTTGTGTGGGTCAGCAGCCGGGAGGAACTTTCGTGGCAGGTGGATGGCAACGTGTTTGACCGCGACGGTCGCGTCGTGCTCGTCGACATGAAAGGAAGTTGCCCACCCGACGAGTTCGATCGGCTGCTGGCCTGCTTCGGCTGGCCGACGGAGAAGCTGATCTTCCAACTGGTGCGGCCGGCGGTTTTCCTGGAGGAGGCCGGTTTTCGTCGGCATGCGGGGGCCCGGGGAGCCGTTCGGCCTGGGCAAGATATGCTGGCGTGATTCCCCGAGATGTGGCAGGCTGTGCGGGCCGAATGCCGCTTCGGCCTCGTGGCCCGTATCCGCGGCCGATAACGCTGGGAAAGGAGTGTTGCCATGCGAATGCCCAGAATGACCAAGCGTGGATCGGTCGGCATCTGCGCGGTGGCTGCAGCCCTGATCGCGACATTCGCCTCGGCCCGTGAAGAGGCGATTCTCGCTGTGGCCTACGGCAACGGCGTTCATGCGTACTACGCCGGCGATTATCAGCGGAGCTACGAGGAACTTTCCGCGGCCATCGACGGCGGCACCCAGGATCCCCGGGCCTTCTATTTCCGCGGCCTGGCCGCTTTGCGGCTGGGCCGGCTCGACGAGGCGGACGCCGACTTCGCCCTCGGCGCCGATGCCGAGGCGGCCGGGCGGGGCGGCTGGGCCGTCGGTCGCTCCCTGGAACGGATCCAGGGCGAACAGCGGCTCCAACTCGAGAAGCATCGTGTAAGGGCGCGAATGGCGGCGGTGCAGAAGCGGCGTGAGTCAATCGTTCGGCACTACACGCGGCTTGACGATGCGAGCCCCGATGTTCAGCGGCGCCTGCGCCCGGAAACGATCCCCGGCATCCCGACGCCGGCGGGGGAGGCCGCGGAAGAACCAGCCGCCGAGACCGCGCCATTTCCGGCGGCCCCGATGGCAGAGGACGACGACGAGCCGGCCGAGACGCCTGCCAAGCCGGAGCCCAAGCCGGCGAAATCCGACGACCCGTTCGGCGACGACCCGTTTTAAAGAGTCCAGGTTTCAGTCTGGACTACTCGCCCGCCACGAATCCGACGGCAGCCAAGCAGGCCCAGCCGACGAGCATCAGCACGCCACCGATCGGCACGATCGCGCCGAGGATCCGGATGCCGGTGAGCGCCAGCGTGCCCAGACAACCGCTGAAGACGAGCGTGCCCAGCAGGAAGCACCAGCCGGCAGCATTGAGCAGCCCGCGGCAGCCGGCCGTCTGCGGCAGCCCGCCGGCCACCGCCACGATCAAAAGCGCCAGGGCATGAAAGAGACCGTAGCGGACGGCGGTCTCCCAGTTGGCCGCCTGACCGGTCGCATCGAGCGTGCCCTTGAGGCCGTGGGCTCCAAACGAGCCGGCCGCCACGCCGATGCCTCCGAGCACCGCCCCGGCCACGAGCCAGAACTTCATCGTGATCATGGCTTGTCTGCGCCGAGGAGTTTTTCTTCCTCCTCTTCCTGGATGATGATCCGCGGCGTCACCATCAGCATCAGCGAGTCGGTCGTGCGACCGATGCCGACGTTCTTGAAGAGTCGGTTGATGTAGGGAATCTTGCTGAGAATCGGCACACCAAACTCATTGCGGCCTTCGCGGAGCCGCTTGATGCCACCGAGGAGCACGGTGCCGCCGTCGGGAACGCTCACGGTGGTGGTGACCGTCGTGAAGAGAAACTCCGGCTGCTGGATCGTGGTGCCGTTGGTGAGCACTTCCTGCTCCCGTTCGTTCGACTCGCCCGCGGTCACGCCCGCTTCGAGATCGACGATGCCGCCGGTGTCGCCCGAGAGCCCCGACTTCTCGTCGCTGCTCTTGGATCGCGTCGACCGCGAGCCCTCAAACTGAAATTGCTCCACCTTGCCGATCGTGGCGAAGAAGGGCACGAGTGTGAGCCGCACGAACCGTCGGTCGCTCGAGACCACCGCCTGCACGTTCACGGCCGTCCCCTCGGAGAGCACCGTGATCACCGGCTGCTGGGCGGCGGCGAAGTCGCCGACCACCGGCACCACGCTCGTCACAAACGGCCGCTGTCGGGTGTCGGAGATGAACGCGTTTTGGCCATTGAAAAGCGTCACCTTCGGCGCCTGCATCACGTTCGAGCGGGTGTTGCCCTGGGCGGCCTGGATCAGGAAGT
>CAYZFV010000320.1:0-4926 GCA_964477765.1 uncultured Candidatus Kuenenia sp. | reverse complement strand
ATGCTGCGGTCGCCGCGTTTGCCCTGCTCGACCCGCGCTGCGTGCCGATTCGTGATCTCGCCCTGCGGCCCACCGAGTCGCGGGCTGTCGCGACCGACTGGCTCCTCTCGGCCGCGGCTGCCGAGGCCGATCCGCAGGCAGTCTTCCAACGCGACACGGTTCGGCTCTGGCTGGGGCGGCATCTGGTGCGGCACGATCAGTTTGACGAAGGGCTGCGTCTGCTCGATGGGCTTGCCGTGGAGCAGGCCCTCGACCCCGCCGCGTTGTTGTTCCATCAGGCGGCCTGCCATTTCTGGCTGTTGCACACCGACGCCGCCATCGATCTGCTCGACCGGCTCCTGGAGCGGGCCGAGGACATTCCGGTGCGGTATGAGCGAACCGCGCGGCTCATGCGGGCCGACATCACGTCGCTCGAAGACGACTCGCTCGACCATATCGCCCGGCGGATGCGGGATATCACGAGGCGGCTCGACCTCGGGCATGCCGGGCCGAAGACCCGCAGCGTGCAAGACGGCGTGATCGCCTCGCTCGACAAGCTGATCGAGAAGATCGAGCAACAGCAGCAGCAGTGCCAGGCGTCGAGTGGTGCCGGGGGCGCGGGCAACGGCGGCAACGGCACCCCGATGGATGACAGCCGGATCGCCGGTGGCAAGGGGCCGGGCGAGGTGCAAAGCCGGGATCTTGGCGATGGCGAGGGCTGGGGCGACCTGCCTCCTCACCAACGCGAGGAGGCGCTCCAGCAGATCGGCCGTGAGTTTCCTCCCCACTACCGCGAGGCGATCGAGCAATACTTCAAGCGGCTCGCCTCCGGTGGTGAGCAGCGTTAGCGGACCGGAGCCCCCGTCGATGCAGCCTTCGTCATTCGTGCGCGTGTCGGCCATGGCCGTGGCCGGCATGCTCGCCGGTCTGGGCGGGAGCGGGCAGGCCGGGGGCGGAGAGCCGCTGCAGGTCACGGTCGCGACGATTGACGGGGAGCCGGTGACCGGGCCGCTCGAGGGAATCACCGACACGAGCATCGTGCTGGCCACGGAGTCGGGGCTGCGGGAACTTCCGGTAGCGGCGGTGCGGAGAATCGATGGGCGGCGCGGTGAGGAAGCGGCGGTTGCCGGCGTGAGCTTGATCGGCACGAACGGTTCGCGGCTCTCCGGTACCGACGTGACGTGGGAGGGGGAGACGGTGCGGCTGGAGCGGCCGGAGGGCTCAATCTCCCTGCCGGTGGCCCGGGTGCAGACCATCGACTGGGGCCGCACGGAGCGGCAGTCTGGCGACGATGGCGGGCCGGCCTGGCTGCAGTCGCTCCCGGAGGACCTGGAATCAGACGTTGTCGTGGTGGCCAAGGGAGACCAGACGCAGTGCGTGCCGTGCGCGATCGCAAGCGTCACGGCTGACGAGGTGCGGGTGGTTCTCGATGGTGAAACGATCCCCGTAAAACGGGAGCGGGTGGTCGGGCTGCAATGGCTTCGGGAGCCGATGGCCGCGGGAGGGATCGTCGTGGAGGTAGCCGGCGGGGTGCTGCCGGCGTCTCGCGTGGCATGGTCCCCCGAGGGGCTCGTCGTCGATGACGTGCGACTGCCGGCAGCCGCCCTGCGGAGCGTCGACTATGCGGCGGCCCGCACGACTCGGCTGGCCGGGCTGGCGACGGAGCGGCTCGACGTGGAACCCTATTTCGGGAGCCTTGCCGAGATCGACGAACTGGCGGCTGCCTTTCGGCCGCGGGTGATCGCGGCCGAGGAGGAGGGAGATCCCCGCCGGGATCTGCTGGTGCGGCCTCGAACTGTCGCCGTCTGGCGGGTGCCCTCGGGCAGCCGCAGCTTCACCACCACCATCGTGTCGGCTGCGGCCGTCGGTGGCGGGTCGCTCGTGGTCATTGCGGTCGACGACGAGGAGATCTTTCGGGGATCGGTGGACGAGGCTGCAGCCGCAGGCGGCGCGGGCCTCGCCGTCGCCACGGCCCTTGATGGCGCGCGCCGACTGTCGATCACCGTCGACTATGGTCGGGACGGCCCCGTGGGCGGAGCCGTGATCCTGCGGGATCCCCTGTTCACAAAATAAAGTCCTGTTCTCATGAAGCCCTCTCCACGCGTCACGATGGTTGCAAAAAAAAATCTGCTCTGGGCCGGGGTTCTGCTGCTCTCCGCGGGCGTGGCGGTGCCCCCGGTCGCTCGGCTGGGGGCGGAGGAGCCGGTCGACGCCGCCGTGCTCGAGGCTGAGCAGCGACGAATCGATGCCATTCAGCGGGGTCTGCCGGCGGCGGTGTCGATCTTTGCCGGAGAGGCCGGTGGCGGCGCGGGCGTGCTGATCTCGGCCGATGGCTACGCCCTCACCAACTATCATGTCGTGCAGCCGGCCGGCGTGGCGATGCGGTGTGGTCTCCCTGATGGCCGGCTCTATGACGCCGTGCTCGTGGGGCTCGATCCGACCGGCGATGTGGCCCTCATCAAGCTGCTCGGCCGTGATGATTTTCCGCATGCCGAACTGGCCGACAGCGACCTCGTGGAGGTCGGGGATTTCTGTTTCGCCGCCGGCAATCCCTTTCTGCTGGCCACCGACCTTCAGCCCTCCGTAAGCGTCGGAATCGTGTCGGGCATTCATCGCTACCAGTTTCCGGCCGGCACGATCCTCGAATACACCGACTGCCTGCAGGTCGATGCGGCCATCAATCCGGGCAATTCCGGGGGCGGTCTGTTCGATGCCGCCGGTCGCATCATCGGCGTCAACGGCCGGGCCTCCTTCGAGAAACGGGGGCGGGTGAACGTGGGCGTCGGCTACGCGATTTCGGCCAACCAACTTCACAACTTTCTCGGCAGCCTGCGGGGCGGGCGGCTGGTTGATCATGCGACCCTCGGGGCGACGGTGGCCACCAGCGCCGACGGTCGTGTCGTCGTGTCGGATATTCTCGAGCGGTCCGACGCGTTTCGTCGTGGCCTCCGCTATGACGACGAGATCGTGGCCCTGGCGGGGCGGCCGGTGCGAACCGTCAACGCGTTCAAGAACATCCTCGGCACGCTGCCGGCCGGCTGGCAGGTGCCCCTCACCTACCGTCGCGCGGGCCGCCGCGTCGAGACGCTTGTGCGACTGGCAGGTGTCCATACGCCGTCCCAATTGGCCAAGCTCGTGGCGACCGATGGTGAGGCGGAGCCGCCCCAGCCCGGCCAGCAAGCCCGGCCGCCCAAGCCGCCCGTCGAACTGCCGGCCGCTGCGGCGGCGGTCTACGAGGCCCGCCCCGGCTTCACGAACCACCACTTCAACGTTGTCGAGCGGGATCGCCTCGCCCGCGGCATGGCGGCCAATCGTCCTGGCAGCGTCGCGGACGACTGGGTGATCGAGGGGCGGCTGGCGGCTGGCGGCACGTTTCGCATTCAGCTTTCGGATCAGGAAGGGGTGATCGACCTGCCGACGGGGACGACGCGGGTCGACGCCACCCGTGATCTGGATGCCGCCCCGAATCCGCCCGGGAGCGGCGGCCTGCTCGGCGCCCTCCTGGTCTGGCGGCGGCTGCTCCGCGACGGGCCGGCGACGGTCGGCCGCACGGAGTATTGGGGCACGATGCCGGTCTTTCCACACCCGCCGCGCTCGGCTGCCGAGGCCGCCGGGGGGCCGCCGAAACTGCTCGATGTGCTCGCGACGTCGGTCGCGGCGATCGAAGCGCGGTTCGGCCTCGATGCGGAAGGGCGAGTCGTGGCGATCGACTTTTGGCACCAGCCCGACGCCGATCCTTGCGAGGTGCGGTTTTCCGGCCGGCTCACCGATGCGGCCGCCGCGGGGCTGCCGGCGGTGATGGATGTCTGGCGGGGGAGCGATCACTTCGCCACGTTCGAGATCGAGACCGTCAGTTTCGGCACGCAGGAGACACGCTGACATGGGCCGGAGTGAAGGATGGATCCGTGTCGGCGCCGCGGCGATGGTGGGAGCCGTGATGTCGATGACGTCGGCGGTGGCCGAGACCCCGCGACAGACCATCGCCGACGCGGCGCGGAAGGTCGTCAAGATCTACGGTGCCGGCGGGCTCCGGGGGCTCGAAGCGTATCAGACCGGCATCCTCGTCTCGCCCGAGGGGCATGTGGTCACCGTGATGAGCACGGTGCTCGATGCCGACGAGATCGACTGCGTACTCGACGACGGCGTGCGGTACCGGGGCACGCTGCTCGGCGCCGATCCCGCCCGGCAACTGGCCGTGATCAGTCTCGATGCGGCCGAGTTGCCTTTTTTCTCGATCAGCGAGACCGAACCCGTTGCGGTGGGCACACGGGTGCTGGCGCTCTCGAACCTGTTTGGGGTGGCTGTCGGTGACGAGCGGGTGAGCGTGCAGCACGGCGTCGTGACGGCCCGGGTGCCGCTGGAGGCGCGGCGGGGCAGCTACGAAGTGCCCTTTCCCGGTGAGGTCTACATCGTCGACTGCACCACCAATAATCCGGGCGCTCCGGGGGGCGGGCTGGTCGACTGGCAAGGACGGCTGATCGGCATGCTCGGCAAGGAACTCCGGGCGAGTGCGTCGGGGATCTGGCTGAGCTATGCGATTCCGGCTGCGGAACTCGCCCGCGGCTACCACGACATTCTGTCCGGCACCGTGGCGGCCCCTCCCGCTCGCGATGCCGCCTCCTTCGATCCGGTGGGGCTGGGCATCGTGCTCGTGCCCGACCTCCTCGATCGCACGCCCCCCTTCATTGAATCGGTGGTCGTCGATTCTCCGGCGGAGCGGGCAGGACTCGCTCCCGATGATCTGGTGATCGCGGTGGATGGGCGATCGGTGCCGTCGCGGGATGCGGTGCAGCGTGCCTTGGGCATGCTCGCTGACGGCGATCCGGTGCGAATCGCCGTGGTGCGGGCGGGCCGCGTGGTCGAAGTCGACCTCGGCCCCCCGGCCCCCCCCCCCCGTTGGGGGCGGGGGGGAAAACCCCCCCGGGGGGAGGGGCAAAGAGCACCTCC
>CAYZFV010000319.1:0-17882 GCA_964477765.1 uncultured Candidatus Kuenenia sp. | reverse complement strand
CCCCCGGGGGTTCCGGAGCACAAGGGGGGGGGCCCCCCCCGCCACGACCGCGCCGGCCGCCTCGATCAGCTTCGTGCAGGCGCCGGCCGTGCCGCCGGTGGCCAGCACATCGTCCACCACGAGCACCCGCGCCCCATCGGCGAGGATGCCGCGGTGCATTTCCAGCGTGTCGCGGCCGTATTCGAGATCGTATTCATGGGCGATCGTGTCGGCCGGCAGCTTGCCCGGCTTCCGCACCGGGATCACGCCCACGCCGAGCGTGAGGGCCAGCGGCGTGGCGAAGAGGAAGCCGCGGGCCTCGACCGCCGCCACCGCCGTGATGCCCGCATCATGCCAGGGAGCCGCGAGCCGGCGGACCGCCACAGTGAGTGCCTCCGGGTGGGCCAAGAGCGGCGTGATGTCACGAAACAGGATGCCCGGCTTGGGGAAGTCGGGGATCGGACGGATATGGTCGGCGAGATTCATGTCGGGAGCGTACTGGGACTACGCCCCGCGCCGCAACTGGATCGTCGCCCGCGGCACGCCGTCGATCTCCATCGCGAGATTGGCGAGTGTCTCCGACTCGATCTGTCGCACCCGCTCTCGCGTGAGACCGAGCACCGCGCCGATCTCCTTGAGCGTCATCGGCTCGCCCCCTTCGAGGCCGAACCGCAGCTTGATGATCGTCGAGGCCCGCGTGTCGAGCTCGTCGATCCGCTTGAGGACGTGCTTGAGTGTGTCGTGGTCGAGCAGCACTTCGGCCGGGCACTTGGCGTTTTCATCCCGCACGATGTCGCCGAGCGACCAGCCCTCCGCCTGATCGGTCTGCGGCGTGGCGGTATGCACCGTGATCGCCTTCTTGATGATCGGCAGTTTCTTCTTGGCCAGGCCGAGCATACGGGCGATCTCCTCCGGCGTCGGCGTCCGGCCGAGGATGTCGGAAAGCCGCGCGGTGGCGCGTCGCCACTTCGAGAGCAGCTCCACCATGTAGGCCGGGATGCGGATCGTCTTGCCGTTGTTGATCAGCGCTCGCTTGATCGACTGCTTGATCCAGTAGCTGGCGTAGGTGCTGAACCGCGTGCCCACCTTCGGGTCGAAGCCTTCCACCGCCCGCAGCAGCCCCAGGTTGCCTTCCTCGATCAGGTCGGGCAGCGGCAGGCCACGGTTGGCGTAGCCGCGGGCGATGCTCACCACCAGCCGCAGGTTGGCCCGCACCATATGGTCACGGGCGGCGCCATCGCCCTGGGCGATCGCCACGGCAAGCCGCTTCTCGTCGGCGGCGGTGAGGAGGGAGATCTCGTTGATATCCCGGAGGTAGGTCTCGAGTGGATTTTGAACGGCTGACGACGGCGGCTTGCGGCGGCTGCTCGGCATGGTGTGGTGATTGGCTCCGTGACGAAGGAATGCGGAAGGATCGCGATGCGACGATCGCGGGATCAATTGGTGGCCGGTCGAAAAACGATCGGCCAACCCCGCAGATATCGGCGGCCTGGCGGCGGAGGCTGCACAAGCCCGGAAAAAAAGGCGGGTTGTGCCGCCTGCATGGGCGGCGCCAGTTTTTCAATCGTCGCGGCTGCCCGGCCCGAGTGTGCGATCGAGAAACTCGAGCAACGCCACGCCCGCGGCGCTGGAGCGACCCAGCGGCAGGTCATCCGCTGCATCGAGCATCATCAGCCGGCTGTCGATGCCCGCCGCCTCGAGCGCCGCGGCAAACTGCACGCTCTGCTCCGGCGGCACGTTCGTGTCGCGACGGCCATGCACGACGAGCACGGGCGGCCCGCCGGGAGCGACGTGGGCCAGCGGGCTGGCCTGCTGCGCCGCCTCACGAAACTCGGGCAGCGGCCCGCCGACCAGCAGGCTCGCCGGTGATGCGGCGCGGTCATCGTCCGGCCCGAGCGTGGTGAGATGCGTCGGCGCGGCGAACACGCCGATCGCAGCCACACGCGGCAGCGCGGCATCGGCCGGCGGCCCGTTCCACAGGCCCGCCAGCGCCGCGAGATGGCCCCCGGCGGCGGCCCCGGCCACGCAGACCCGCTCCGGATCGATGCCCCAGATGGCGGCGTTACGTTCCAGCGTGGTGAGTGCGGCGAGGCAGTCGGCGAGTTGCGCCGGAAACCTCGCCTCCGACGAGAGCCGATAGCCGATGCTGGCCACGGCATAGCCCTCGCGAACCAGCCAGGTGATGGGGCAGTCGTCCTTGCTGCCGTCGCGCCAGGTCTTGCCGTGGATCCAGACGACCAGCGGTAGATTGCCGCCACAGCCGGCAGGCAGATAGATGTCAAACCGCTGGCTCGGCAGGCCGCCGGCGACCGATGGCTGATCGCGGTGCACCACCGGCTGGTCGGCTGCCGGATCGCCCTCACCGGCCGGCCCAGCGGCTGCGGCCGGCAGCGCGAGCAACGGCAGAGGAATGATCCTCGGCTCTGCTTCCGCATCGGCCGCGTTGTCGGGCACGGTGCCCCGCCGCCGGGCTCGCCGCTGCGCGCGGCGCGACATCCGCGGCTGATCCTCGACGCCGAAGGGCGCGTCGGCCGCCGGGCGGGGGTCGTTGGCGCAGCATCGATCGGCGAGGGTCGCCAGGCTGGCGATCACTCCGACGACAATCCAGCGAATCGCGGTCGCGTCGCTGCGGGGCATGGTGCTCCGTGGGCTTCTGTTATCGACGGCCGGCGAGTTGGCCCGACGGGGTCAGTTCATCGATGATCTTGGGGATGTAGCGGCTGAGCACTTCGGCGAGCCGCTCGCGATCGATGTTTCGCTGGCGGGCGATCTCTTCGAGTTCCCGCTGGCCAAACACGTCTTCGATCTGCCGCCGCTCCACCGGCTTGTTGGGGCCGGTGCGGACCCATGAATCGACCTGATCGCGGAGACCCTTCTCCTCAAACTGCCGCACCACATCGGGCAGCTTGGCGGCATCACCGCCGCCGAAGATCTGCTTGAAGATTTCGGAGAGGTCGTCGGGCGAGGGCATGCCCGAAGGAGCCCGCTGCTGGGGCTGCGGAGCGCGTTGCGGAGCGGGCTGTGGCTGGGCGGCGCCTTCGAGCACCTGCTTGAGAATCTGGCCGAGGATGTCCATGAAAGTCTCCAGAAGAAGGGAACGGGCGGCCCAGGGAAGGGCCACCATGGCCTAGCAGTCTATGGCCGCGATGTCGCTGAAGAAAGCGCCTGGTGGCTGGCCCGGGCATGCAGAAGAATCAGGGCGAAGGGCACCCACCAGATCAGATCGTTGGTGGGGAGCGTGGCGCCAAAGGCCAACGGCACCTCCCCCTTGAGCACCCCCATCACGTAGCCCAGCGGCCCAAAAATCTTGCCCAGAAATCCGACCAGCACGATCGGCCAATGTCGCACCGGATCGCGGGCGGCGGCGAGGTAGCCGATCCCATAGACGCCCACGATCATCCCCACGCACTGCCAGATGAAGGGATACCGGGGCTGCTCCATGCCGGTGAGCGTGAAAAGCCACGAGGGCAGGAGCACCGTGAGCCCGCCCCAAAGCAGGTTGTAAATCCCGGCCGCCACGAGCCAAAGCGACATCCAACGCGGAGTGGCGGCGGGGGAGGGCGACAACATCGGTGGAGTCCGGGGGCTAACGATTTATATGGTAGGCGCTGGCCTGCCGGCTGGCGCCTGGCGGCTGTGTGTGGGCTCGGTCACGCTCGACACGACTCAGCACCGGACGCTGGCCCGTCGGCTCTGCGTTCCCCACCCAAAAAGCACCGGGCGCGAGCCCGGTGGCCTGCCAGCCGGGCAAGCTGCATAAACCCTGCCGATCCGGCAGATCGTGATCATGCCGGAGGGCGGTCTGTAACGATTTTTCCCAATGTGCGTGCGATCCTGCGGATGGCGATGGGTGTTGTGCTGGCCGGGGTGGCCGGGGGGGTCGCGGACCGCGCCGCGGGCCAGGCTCCCGCGATGTCCGACATCCCGCCGCAAGACGTGCGACTGAGCTGGGAGGAAAACGGCTTTGAGAGCGGCCCCGACCGGCGGCTCCATCTGCGCCGGCTCGAGGCCCGTGATCTCTACACCTATGGCTGGATCGAGGCCGGCATCGGCGCCAACAACTGGGGCAGCCCGTTCAACGGTCCGATCACGATGAACGACCGCAACTGGCAGGGGCAGGTCAACCAGATCTATCTCGTCAACGAGCGGGTGGCCGATGCCAGCGACGGCGGCTGGGACTGGGGCAGCCGTGTCGATCTGCTGCTCGGCACCGACTATTTCTACACGACGGCCCGCGGCCTCGATGCCTACGCCTACCGCGAGTATGGCATCGAAAACGTCGCCTCATGGGCGTTCGCGAAAGACTATGGCCTGGCGATGCCGCAGCTCTATGCCGACCTCGCCTACGGCGATCTCACGCTTCGCTTCGGCCACTTCTACAGCATCCTCGGCTACGAGCAGGTGCCGGCGGTGGGCAACTTCTTCTACACGCACTGCTTCTCGATGCAGTTTTCGCCGTTCACATTCACCGGCTTCTACGGGATATGGGAGCTGGCCGAAGGCGTCACCCTTTATTCCGGCATGCACAGCGGCTGGAACAACTTCACCGACACGATGCCGACCAGCGGCACCTGGGCGATCGTGAATCGCGACTATCCCGGCTCCGGCAGCACCGCCGCCTATCTCGGCGGCATGACGTTTGAAAACACCGAGAAGACGCAGACGCTCGCCATCATGGCGACCAGCGGCAACGAGCTCACACCGCTCGGCACGAATCCAGCCGACGGGTCGCTGGTGGGCAATCGCTCACTGATCAGCACGGTCTACACGAATCGGCTCACCGATCGGCTCACCTACGTGTTTCAAAACGACAATGCCTGGCAGTTCAATGCCGACGTCGCCCCGGGCAACGCCGGGCAGCCGGCGGGGCTCGCCCAGTGGTATTCGTTCAACCAGTATCTGTTTTGGAAGTTTTCCGACGCCTGGATGGGGGGCGTGCGGCTGGAATACTTCCGCGACAACAACGGCTACATCATCGCCGCTCCGCTCCGCAATCAGGCGGAGAAGGGCAACCCGGGCTACTACACCGGGGGCTTCGCGGGCAGCTTTTGGGAACTCACGCTCGGCCTCAATCATTACCCAAACAAAAACTGGGTGATTCGGCCGGAGCTGCGATACGACTGGTTTTCGCCCAACACGGCCACGACGCCGCTCCCCTACGGCAAGCCGCTCGGCCAGGCGATCGGCGCCGGCGGGAATCAATACGGCCAGTTCTACGCCGGCTGCGACGTGATCTTTCAGTTTTAGTGGCACGCCTGCGGCATCCCGCCGGCTCGCGCACCACCAGGAAGCACCGGGCGGGAGCCCGGTGAAAAATCAACCAGGAAGCACCGGGCGGGAGCCCGGTGGCCAGCAGCGACGCCGACCCCCGAACAATCCCGCCGGCGTGCGCCGCCGGCTTTCTGGAGCATTTTTTGCTTCGGGGTTGATCGGCGAATGGCGGCTGCGAATGATTCCCCGCGCCAGCGACGGCGCGGTGTTCTGCAGGGACGTCCCCCATTCACCCTGCAGGAGATGCCCGCCATGAGTGATACCACCACGCAGGCCGCCGGCGCCGCCACCGCCGCCATCATGAAGGCCGACCACGAACGCTGGCGCTCGGGGCTGGCCCAGTGGCGCGACGACATTCAGCGGTGGCAGGCCGAGCACCGCGCCGCCATCGCCCGACTGGCCGAGGTGCAGCACGCCATCGAGGAACATGGCCGCTGCCTCGACGACCACGCCATCGACTTCGGCCGGATCGAAGAGGCCGTGGCCAGCCACGAGTGTCTGCTCGATGGCGAAGCGGGGGAGCCACTCATGCCGCCCGATGAAGCGACGATCCAGCGGCACCGCGATCAGGAGGCCGCCTTCTGCCGCCATGAAAATGCCCACGGCCGCATCGCCCATCATCACGACGCTGTGATGGAATGCATGCGGGCGCTCGAGGCGGCGGCCTCGGCGGCGATGTGACCGCCCGGGGTGCCGGAGGCGTGCTTCCCAAACTGCGGGTGACAGCGGTGGGCGAAATCGTGATCATCGGTGGTGATGTCGCGTCATCACGCTCGCCCTGAATCCGCCGACGAGCTGCCATCGCTCCGCGAGCAACTCGGCACGATCCTGATCGGTGTGTTCGCCGGCGGGATCGCCGTCGCGTTTCACGCCGTCATGAACCTCGCCGAGGAGACGCGAGGCAAACTGGCCGTGCTCGCCGACGGCCACAGCCTGCTCGCCGAGGCGGGGATCGTGGTGGCCTGCGGGCTGCTCGCGGCAGCGGCGGTGGCACTGGTGCGGTTTGTGGCCCCGGAGGCGGAAGGGAGCGGGATCGCGGCGGTGCTCGAGGCGCAGCGGTCGCCGGGGCCGATCCGCGCGGTGCGGATCATGTGGGTGAAGTTTGTGGCCGGCTTCTGCGGCCTGGCCTCCGGCATGCCGCTGGGCCGGGAGGGGCCGAGCGTGCAGATCGGCGCCATGGCTGCGGTGCTGCTGCGGCGGTACGGGCCGCGGCTGTTTTATCGCCAACGGTCGCTCTATCAGGGGGCGGCGGCGGGCATCGCGGCGGCGTTCAACGCACCGCTCTCGGGCGTCGTCTTTGCGTTTGAACTGCTCGGCCAGCCGTTCACCACCCGCAACGCCTTCGAGACGATTCTTGTCTGCGGCATCGCCGACTGGGTGTGTCGGATGTTTCATGGCCCGGTGCTGGAGCTGCCGATCGTCATCGACGGCTTCCGCGAATGGACGGAGCTGCCCACGTTTGCGTTGGTCGGCCTGTGGGCGGGGCTGGTGGCGCTTGTGTTTCAGAAGCTGCTCCTGGTCTGCGCGAAGTGGTTTCATGGGCGGGCCCGGAGCGATGCCGCGGCGATTGCGGCCACGGGAGCCTGGGGCGGGCTGCTCGGGGTCGTGCTTCTGGAGTGGCCGCAGCTCCTGGGCATCGGCCACGAACTCTTCGAAACCTCGATCGCCGGCACACTGCCGCTCGCCATGGCCGCGGCAGCACTGGCGGCGCGGATTCCGCTCACGGCGGTGAGTTATGCAACCGGCGCACCGGGCGGGCTGATCGTGCCGGCGCTGCTCTTCGGGGTGCTCTCGGGGCATGTCTTCGCCGACGGGTTTGCCGCGGCGGTCGGCACCGTCGAGCCCGACTTTCATGCCGTCTGCCTCGTGGCCGGCATGGCGGCGAGCATCGGCGCGCTCTTCCGCACGCCGCTCACGGCGATGATCATGGCGGTGGAGATCACAGGCGCGTATTCCTGCCTTCTCGAGATCTCGATCGCGTATGTCGCGTCGCATGCCCTCCTGGGCCTCGCCCGTGAGCCTGATCTCTACTCCGCTCTCAAGCGGATCCACGCCAGTCACTCGTAGCCGGTGAGTGACTGGACGCCGCTGGCCCACTACGAAAACCCCTTCGCGGGCTACAATGCGCCGCAGCAAGACCCGGATGATGTGTGGCAATTGAAAAACTTTTTGATCACCGACGGTGACTGAGGGGGAAACTTCATGACTGGAAACCGTGCCCCAGCGCAGCATGGCCAGGCCGCACGGCCGTGGATCGACGGCCTCATCACCTCGGGCCTGCCGCGGGATCGTTTCCCGGCCGAGGGGGCCGATCCTGACACCGTCTGCGACGTGCTCATCGAGGAGCTGCTGCTCGACGGCAACAGCAAGCAAAACCTCGCCACCTTCTGCCAGACCTGGGAGAGCCCGCAGGTGCATCGCCTGATGGATCTGGCGATCGACAAAAACCTGATCGACAAAGACGAATATCCGCAGACCGCCGAGATCGAGCAGCGGTGCATCGCCCTGCTCGCCGACCTGTGGCATGCGCCGGGGCAGCCGGTGGGCTGCTCCACGGTGGGCTCCAGCGAGGCGGCGATGCTCGGCGGCATGGCGGCGAAGTGGCGGTGGCGGGCCCAGCAGAAGGCGGCCGGCAAGCCCACCGACGCGCCCAACATGGTCTGCGGCAGCGTGCAGATCTGCTGGAAGAAGTTTGCCCGCTACTGGGATATCGAGATGCGGGAAGTCGAGATGAAGCCGGGCCGGCTGTGCCTCGAGCCGGAAGATGTGCTCGCGCAGGTCGATGACAACACGATCTTCGTGGTGCCCACGCTCGGTGTCACCTATCACGGCCTGTATGAAGATGTCGCCGGCATCGCCGCGGCGCTCGATGGCCTCGAGCAGAAGACCGGCCTCGATGTGCCGATTCATGTCGACGCCGCGAGCGGGGGGTTTGTGGTGCCGTTCACCGATCCCGAGCATGCCCCGTGGGATTTTCGGCTGCCGCGGGTGAAGTCGATCAATGCGTCGGGCCACAAGTTTGGCCTGGCGCCGCTGGGCGTGGGCTGGGTGTTGTGGCGGGAGCCGGCCGACCTGCCCGACGATCTCGTGTTTCACGTGAGCTATCTCGGCGGCGACATGCCGACCTTTCAGATCAATTTTTCACGGCCGGCCGGGCAGGTGATCGCGCAGTATTTCGACTTCGTGCGGCTCGGCCGGGAAGGCTATGTGACGATTCATGAAGAGTCGCATGCCGTGGCGCAGTATTGCGCCGCCGAGATCGGCCGCCTTGCGGGCTTCGAGATCATTCATGACGGCGATCCCACCCGCGGCATCCCGACGGTCGTGTGGACGCTCGCCGAGGGGGCGGTAAAGCCCTACACGCTTTACGATCTGGCCGACCGCCTCCGCATGCGGGGCTGGCAGGTGCCGGCCTATCCGTTCACGGGCGAGCTCTCCGGGAAGGCGTTTCAGCGGATTCTCGTGAAGCGGGATTTCAACCGGGAAATGGCCGATCTGTTGCTGCGGGATATCCGGCAGGCGGTCGCGTATCTCGAGGCGCGGCCGGCGGCGCAGGCAGGCGCCGCGGCGCAGGGCGGATACAGTCATGTGTGATGGCACGCGACGTCTCGACTCTCATTTTGGAGCTCAGTTCCGCCGACGCCGATGCGCGGGCGAAGGCCGCCGAGTCACTCGGCCAGATGGCCACTGATGCGGCGCCGGCGGCGGTGTCGCTCGTCGAGGCCTGTCGCGATGTCGACGAGCGGGTGCGGGAGTGGGCGGTGGCGGCGTTGGAAGATCTGGGGCCACCGTTGGAAGAGGCGGTGAAGCCGTTGACTTTGCTGGTTGGCGATACCTTTCCGCTTGCCGGCTATTGGGCGGCCACGCTCCTCGGGCGGTGTGGCGAAGGGGCGGCGAGTGCGGTGGACGCGTTGGCGAAGGCCGTTGATGCGGCTGCCGATGCCGCGGTGCGGCAGCGGGCGGCGTGGGCCCTGGGGCAGATCGGCGCTGCGGCGTCGGCAGCCCGCGGTGTTTTGGAAAAGGCTGCGGGCGGTGCCGACGAGCGATTGGCCCGGCTCGCGCAAGCCGCCCTGGCGGAGCTGAAGGACACAGGCTGAAGCCTGTCCCAAGCAGCTCTTTCCTGCCGATAAACCCCGGCAGGGGGGCCGCGGGTGGCGAAGAAGAAAAAGTCGGTCACAAAGAAATCGTCGTCATCATTGACGTCGATGTGGCTCTCGCTGACCACGATCATGTCGCTCGTAGGCGGCACGGGCGTGTCGGGCTGGGTGAATCCCGATCTGCCCGTCATCGGGCCGATTGTGGCGTCGGTGATGTCGATGGCGAGCGACCCGTCGGCAACACCGCCCCGCGGACTGGCCGGTGCCATGCAAGCGATGCAGCCTCCTGGGATGCAGCCCGGTGGCATGCAGCCGGCCGCCACGATGACAGCCGGCTGGGGCGGCGCCGGGCAGCAGCCGCAGCACTGGGGTGCCGCCTCGCCCACCACGCCGGCGGTGCCGCAGCGGCCCCAGCCGCCGGGCAGCCCGCCCTTGGCAGCGATCTCATATGCGCCGCCGGTGCCGCTTCCGCCACCGCCTCCCCAGCAGCCGCCGGTCGCCTCCGGCAAGCCGGGCGATGCGTTGCTGATCTGCAGTTTCAATATCCAGGTGTTCGGCGAGTCGAAGCTGGCCAAGCCGGAGGTGGTGGAGGTGCTCGCCCGCGTGGTGCGGATGTTCGACATCGTCGCGGTGCAGGAGGTGCGGGCGAAGTCGGATGCGGTGGTGCCCACGTTTGTGCAGGCGGTGAATGCCGATGGCAGCCGCTACCACTGGGTGATCGGGCCGCGGCTGGGCCGCACGGTGAGCAAGGAGCAATACACGTTTCTCTACGACACGGCGCGCGTGGAGGTCGATCCGGCGTCGCTCGGCACGGCGCCGAATCCGGGCGACAAGCTCCATCGGCCGCCGATGTTTGCCCGGTTTCGCACGCGGGCCACGCCGCCAGAGGCGGCTTTCACGTTTTGGATGGTCGATATCCACACCGATCCCGACGAGGTGCCGCAGGAAGTCGACGCGTTGGCCGACGTGTTCGTGGCGATGCAGCAGGCCCGGCCCGATGAAGACGACGTGATCCTGCTGGGCGATCTCAATGCGGCCCCCAACCAGTTTGGTCGGATCGCGCAGATTCCCAACATCGGCTGGGCGGTTTCGGGCACCACGACCAACACACGTCGCAACAAGACCTACGACAACATCATCTTCAGCCGGGCGGCGACGGCCGAGTATCTGGGGCGGTGGGGCGTGCTCGACTTGCAGAGCACGTTTGGCCTGTCGCTCGACGACGCGCTCAAGGTGTCAGACCACAACCCCGTGTGGGCGGCCTTTTACCCCTGGGAAATCCGCCGGTAGGACACGCTTCAGCCCGCGAATGCGTCCTACGCGCCCTGCCCGACACGCATCCCTGCCCACACGGCCCCGATGCCGAGCAAGTTCGTAGCGAGCATATACACCAGCGCCGGCGTGAGCCGGCCGCCGCTGAGCATCTCGGCCGACTGAAAGGCAAAGCTCGAATAGGTCGTGAAGCCGCCCAGGAGGCCGACGAGCAGCACCACCTCCTGTTCGGTGGGCATCACCCGTGTGCGGGCGACCGCAAAAATGAGGCCAAACACAAACGACCCCACCACATTCACGAAGATCGTGCCCCAGGGGAAACCGGGGCCGAGAAGTCGGGTGGCCAGCGCGGTGCAGCCGGCCCGCAGCAGTGTGCCCACCGCCCCGGCGGCACCGATGAGCAGGGCGTTGACGATCACAGACATCGGCTCTCTCCAATCCGGGAAAATTTCACCACAACCAAACCACCGCTGGATCACGTGCGTATAGTTCACCAACGGCCTGAGAAACCGACAACCACGGAGGGTTGAATCATGGATCCGCACTTCAACGAGTATCTGGCGGCGGTGGCGGGGATGCGGGAGATCTACGGCGAGGCGGGCGACGAGATGCCCACCGATTTCCAGCAGGTGGAGGCCACAAAGGTGGCGGAAGCCGTCGCGTGAGGCTGTGCCCCAGCAAGCCACCCGGCTCGCGCTTCCTTCCCCAACAAGCCGCCGGGCGCGAGCCCGCGGGATGCCGCATCCGGGGTGCCGTAGCTCCCCGAGGAGGGCTTGTCACAATGACAGTTTTCCTCGTGAAGGAACAGGATTTCCGTCGCAAGTGTCTCTAAAAGCGACTCACCCGGCAGGGCTTCGAAGGCCGCAGGAGGCAGCAGCAGGTCGCATGGGTTGTGTCTTTGCCTATCCGGTATCTCGATGGCACCAGGTATCAGCCTCGATCAGGGCGTACCAATGATGGTACAGTCCTCTGATGGCGCCGAGCGGCCGACCTCATGACGGCAAAACGACGACTCGCCCAATTGCACTCGGGGTGAACCATGAAAAAGACCCACATCGGCAGCAAGTTTGATGATTTTCTGGCACAAGACCGGCTTCTGGGAGCCGCGACAGTGACGGCCACGAAACGCGTCATCGCCCATCAGATCGCAACGGAGATGAAACGTCGCCGTCTCACCAAGGTGGCTATGGCAAATCGCATGAAGACGAGCCGTGCCGCCTTGGATCGGCTGCTTGATCCAAACAATCCGTCCGTGACGATCGGCACCTTGCAGAAGGCTGCCGCCGCCCTGAACCGACGGCTCCGAGTTGAACTGCGGTGAATCCCATGGTGGTTTGCGGTGCTGCTGTCTCCCAGTGCCCCGGCTCCCTCTCCTAAGGGCATAGGCTTATTCGAATGGTGGCGCTTGCCGATATCGAGGCAGCAGCCGTCTCGCTCTCGCCTGCCGAGAAGCAGGAGTTGATGCTCTTCCCGGCTTCACGGCTTCGCGCCGACGGAGTGATGCTACCGGAGCCCCGCCTGTTTTCGGCGGACGAGATGGCCCGTTGGATCGAGGAAGATGAGGCGGATCTGTGACGGCTCCGGGAGCAGCAGTGAGGCTGGTTCTCGACTCCGGCATCATGATTGCCGAGGCGGCATCAGAGGAGGGTGCCTCCCGAGCCGTTTTTCGACTGGCAGAAGCACATTTGTGGTGATGGATCACCACGCCCTACGCCATCACCGAGACGGTCCGCAATCTCGTGGCCTTCCCCTCGGAGGAGGGTGTAGGGCCTCCCCGTATTCACGTATGGTGTGCCGACGGAGAGTGCAAGTTTTGGCCTGATCCCGTGGCCCTGGCCAGAAATCGTGGCGTTCCTGCACAAACCGTGAGGAAAATGGAACGACTCGTTTACGAACACATCGACCTGTTGCCGGAGAAATACGATGAGCACCATCCACCAGGAAACCGAAGCCGTGGCAACGAGAGCGTGGATTGAGGGCCGGATGGTCTACGTCGAGTTGACGGACCAGCGGGTCGTTGGATTCCCGGCACATCGATTCCGCCGGCTGAAGGATGTGAGTGAAGCGGATTTGGCCGAGGTGCGTCTCGAGGTTGGAGGCACGGCGTTGCGGTGGGAATCCCTCGATGAAGACATCTCGGTCGAGGGCGTGGTGGCGGGACGGTTCCAGTTGCCACCGGACGGTTGATCGTTCGCCGAGTGCCCGCAGCCGTACGCTGGCGGCGGTAGAATGAACTCATCATCTGATTGCCAAGGAAACTGCCGTGCTCGCGTCCCGTGTGCTCGATGCACTCAAGGAACGGCTGTCGTTCGCGTATGGCGAACGGCTCCACGCGGTTATCCTGTTCGGCTCGGAGGCTCGAGGGAATGCAAGGCCGGACAGCGATATCGATGTCTTTACAGTGTTTGAGACCCTCGCCGGTGACTATGGCGACGAACTGGAGCGGGGGCTTGCCGCGGTGTATCCGGTCGCCTTGAAACTTGGTCGCCGCGTGAGTCTGAAACCTGTGGCTCGTGCCGAGTATGAACGAGGCGACAGCCCGCTGCTTCGGGAGATGCGTCGGTCGGGAATTGCGGCATGAAAGAGTTCATTCGCAGGTCTTCATTTGGCCGGGTTTTCCAAGACGGCTCTCGCCTTGGTACCGAGCCGGCTGGGATCGTCCAACGCCCAGATCAAGGTATGGGCATCCAGGAGATGCCTCATTCCATGACCTCCTTGAACTCCTCGAGTGGGGCATCAAAGTCGGGAGCCATGGAGAGCACGGTTCCCCTCATCGTTCCCGGTTGGCGGCGAGCCATTTTCGGACTCGGTGGTGTCGGAACGAGCGTCGCCACGGGCTGGTCGTTCTCGGTGATCACCACCTCCTCGCCGGGCGACAGGCGATGGATAAGGTCGGCCAAGCCAGACTGGGCTTCTTTGAGCGTGACCGTGGCCATGTGAGGGTCTCGTGACCTGATTCTACCACGCCCCACCGCTACTCCCATTCCAAGCCATCGCGATCCCATCACGCGGTCACCCTCGGCATCCACGAAGCGGGTTTCTTTCCGGGGAAAGGCTTCCTGAGGAACTCCCGTGGTCGCAAAGGTCTTTTCGAGGAAGAGCTCTCCGGCGATGAGGAAATCGGCACGCCGTGGCTTCACGCTCTTCGCTGGCATGGCGCAAGTGTTTGCAGATCATCGTCCATGGGCATAGGCTTACTCACATGGTGACCCTTGCCGATATTGAGGCCGCAGCCGTCTCGCTCTCGCCTGCCGAGAAGCAGGAGCTGATGCTCTTCTTGGCGTCGCGGCTTCGCGCCGAAGGAGCGATGCTGCCGGAGCCCCGCGTGTTTTCGGCGGACGAGATGGCCCGCTGGATCGAGGAAGATGAGGCGGATCTGCGACGGCTCCGGGAGCAGCAGTGAGGCTGTTTCTCGATTCCAGCGTCATGATTGCCGGGGCGGTATCAGCGGAGGGCGCCTCCAGAGCCGTTTTTCGCCTGGCCGAAGCACATGTGTGGCGATTGGTGACCACGCCCTACGCCATCGCCGAGACGGTCCGCAATATCGTGGAGTTCCCGCCACAGGCGACTGCAATGTGGCTCCAGCTCAGGAGCCAACTCTTCGTCGTCGACGATGTGTTGACGATCGACAGGCCTGCCGTATTTCCTGTCGAGAAGGACCGGCCAATTCTCTTCGGTGCTTTGGCTTCGGCGGATGTGCTACTCACACTTGACCGAGTAGATTTCCGCCGCCTTCTTGGTGACCGGTTCTATGGTCTGGCCATCATGACCCCCGGCATGTGGCTCTTGCGGGAGCGAGAGGCAGGACGCTTGGGTCGCGTGTGACACGGTATTACCGGAGCGTCCGGGGATCATCTTGTCACCCGTTCCCAAACGTCGCCGCTCGGTGTGCAAAGAGCCAAAGCTCCCCAAGAAGGTTTGTCACAACGACGGTTTTTCTCGGGGATTATCAGTATTTTAGTCGGGGGTGACTCAAAAAGCGACTCACTCGGCAGGGCTTGGAAGGCCGCAGGAGGCAGCGGCAGGTCGCAGGATTGTCCGCGATGTTCCAGCGGTGTGCCGCTTCGGGCTGGTGTATGATTACAGGCGAGGACGCGAAGGGAAGGATGGAGCGAGCATGCGATCGTATACGGCCATCATTGAGCGGTGTCCCGATACGGGACTCTTTGTCGGGTATGTTCCTGGATTGCCGGGGGCACATTCGCAGGGAGAGACGGTCGACGAACTCAATGCGAATCTCGCCGAAGTCATCGAGATGTTGCTCGAGGATGGGGAGCCTGCCATGGAATCAGAATTCATCGGAACGCAGACGGTTCAGGTGGGCTGAGCGGTGGCCAAGCGCGAACTCCCGATCCTCAAGCCGGCAGAAGTCGTGACGAAACTCGTTGCGCTCGGCTTTGAGGAGGTTCGGCAGAAGGGGTCGCACAAGCAACTTCGTCACGCAGACGGCCGCTGCACCACGGTCCCTTTTCACAAGGGGCGCGACATCTCTCCGATCTTGCTCCGGCAGATTGCTCGAGATATCCGGGTGACTGCCGAAGAAATCGCGGATGCTTAACGTGGGGCGGTTTCAACTGCCATCGGGTCGAGGCTGATTGCTCGCTACCGCCCACCGCTCTGCCGGATGCCGGACGGTGCAAAAGCTCCCCGAGGAGGATCGAGAAAAACCGTCGTTTTTCACTGGAATACGCGGGTTTGTGGCCCCAGGGCGACGCAGAATCCGACGCTCGCGGAAGTTCGCAGGGAGTCGCAGGAGGCCGCACGGTGGTGGCGGTAGAATAAGGGCTGTTCATGCTGGCCCGAGGAAACTGTCGTGATTGCGTCCGACGTCGTCGATGAACTCAAGAAACGATTGGCGGCGGCCTATGGTGAACGGCTGCACGCGGTAGTCTTTTTCGGCTCCGAGGTCCGCGGAGATGCAGGGCCGGACAGCGACATCGACGTACTAGCCGTGCTCGAGACCCTCCCCGGTGACTATGGCGTTGAACTGGAGCGGGGACTAGCGGCGGTGTACCCGGTCGCGCTGAAACTGGGCCGCCGCGTGAGCGTGAAACCCCTGGCGCGCGAGGAGTATGAACGGGGTGACAGCCCGCTCCTTCGCGAGGTGCGCCGTTCGGGCGTTGCGGCATGAAAGAGTTCATCCGCAGTCAGTGGACGAAGTCGATGCGGTCGATCGCGGCGGCGGAGGCGATCCTCGAGACTGATCCCGACTCGGCCGCATCGAGGGCGTACTATGCGGCATTTCATGGTGTGACCGCGGTCCTCGCGGGACGCGGCATGGAATTCACGAAGCACACGGCGGTGCGGGCGGCCCTGCATCGGGATCTCATTCAGTCCGGTGCGATCTCCGCAGGACTTGGTCGTGAGTACGACTTCTTGTTGGATCTTCGTGAGACAGCCGACTACGGCGGCGTAGCCGAGGCTTCACTGGCGAGTGCGAAGAAGGCGATCGAAAAGGCCAGGACGATCTTGGCCGCGCTCGAGCCACTTTTGCCGAACGACGCAGCCTGAGACACGCCACACATGCGGCTCCATGCGAGCCGGTGCGGCACCCTGCGAAGAAAGCTCCCCGAGTAGGGCTCGAACCTACAACCTAGCGGTTAACAGCCGCTCGCTCTACCATTGAGCTATCGGGGAATCGGTCTTTTAAAATACTCGAAGCGGCCATCGAAATCGATACGTCTGCCTGCGGATCCCGCCGCCTCGGCTGTCGCCGCGTCTTTCGCCCTCGGGCCGCCTCGCGGCCGGCTCATTCCAACGTGTCTTCCGCCGCCGGATCCCGCTCCTTTTCCATCAGCACGCGGTTGCCCTTGGCGTTGTATTCCAGCTTCGTCATGAACGACCGCATCAGCATCACGCCGCGGCCATTGGGCACGTCGAGCCGCTCCTCCAGAGTGCAGTCGGGGATCGCCTTCGGATCGAAGCCCGGCCCCTGGTCGGTCACCTCGATCCGCACCAGTTCCGGTGTCACCCGGCAGACCACATGCACCGTCTTCGATTCATCGAGCTTGTTGCCATGCACGATCGCGTTGGTGATCGCCTCCTCGGCCGCGAGGTGAATCGCGAACACGTCCGACTGCGGCCAGCCGTGGGTGGCCAGCTGGTCGAGAAGTTCCTCCATGATGTGACGGCTCGCCCCCCGCTCACTTGGGAGATGAAGCTCCTTCTGCCAGCCGTTGGTCTTGGTTCCCATCACACCCGCCCCGCTTCGCTTTGCCTCAGGCTTCCAGCGCCGCCACGGCCTCGGCCACGTCCTTGCGGATGTCAAAGACCTTATTCAACTTCGTGATTTGAAACACCTCGAGGATTTCCGGCCGGATGCTGCACAGCGAGAGCCGGCCCTGATGCCCTTTCATCTTGCGGTCGAGCGTGATCAGTTTGCCCAGCGCGGCGCTCGAGAGGTATTCGACGTGCGAGAAGTCGAGGGCCAACGAACGCCGGCCGTCTTGCTCGATCAGCCCGAGGATCTCGGAGCCCATCTCCTGGATGGCCGACTCGTCGAGGATTTTCTTGTCGACGATCTGCACGACCGTGACCGGGCCATGGGCGGAGACGTCGATGCGGCGGTGTGTAGTCATCTACGTACTCTGCCAGTTTGGCAGCGGTTTGGCCAGCGGCGGGGGCGGAGCAGGGACGTCCACGGCTCGCGATTCCCGAACAATGCCGGCCTGCCCGCGGAATCGCCCCAGCCGCCGTGTCTGGCGCGCCAGTTGCATTCCGTCGAAAAACCGGTCTGCTGGAGCTTTTTCCGGCAGCCGCCGTCAACCCCAAAACAGTCCCTCCCCCTCAACCCCGTCAGGAGAAAGGCATCCCCGATGTCAGCCACTGCGACCAAGCCCGCCAAGAAAAAGGCCACGTTGATCCCCCTCGGCGACCGTGTGGTCGTGGAACGCGAACAGAGCGAGCAGAAGACCGCCGGTGGCATCGTGCTGCCCGATTCCGCCAAGGATAAGCCCGCCCGCGGCACGATTGTGAGCGTCGGCGAAGGCAAGATGGACGACAAGGGCAACCGCCATCCGCTGCAGGTGAAGCCGGGCGACCGCGTCGTGTTCACCAGCTACGCCGGCGAGCCCTTCAAGGTGGGCGACGACGAACTGCTTCTCATGCGGGAAGACGACATCCTCGCGATCCTCGGCTGACCGCTCCCCGATCCGATTTTTCCTCCACCCACAGATCCCCCAACCTTTTTTGGAGAATTTGAACCATGGCCAAAATGATGGCGTTTGATCAGGAAGCCCGCGAAGCGATGCGGCGGGGCGTTTC
>CAYZFV010000318.1:0-3212 GCA_964477765.1 uncultured Candidatus Kuenenia sp. | reverse complement strand
GCCCTTGCCGCGGGTGCCGACGATGTAGCGGGCGCAGTACTGGTCGGAGCAGAGGAATGAGCCGCCCCGTTGCACCCGTTTGGGCTGGCCGGGCTCCTGCGGATCGAAGCTGTCGGCCGGGCCCTGCGGATTGCGGATCCCGTCGCGGCCGCGGCGGATCTGGGGGGTGTAGGTGTCGGGGCGATACCAGTCGCTGCACCATTCCCAGACGTTGCCCGACATGTCGTGGAGTCCGTAGCCATTGGCCGGATAGGAGCCGACCGGGGCGAGGCCGGTGAATCCGTCGTCGGCGGTGTTCTCATCAGGAAAGTGCCCCTGCCAGGTGTTGGCCATCCAGCGATCGTCAGGGCGAAATTCATCGCCCCAGGGATAGGTGGCTCCTTCGAGACCGCCGCGGGCGGCCCGTTCCCATTCGGCTTCCGTCGGCAGCCGCTTCCCGGCCCACTCGGCATAGGCAGCGGCGTCGGCATAGGCGACCTGCACCACCGGATCATTTTCATGCCCCTCGATTGAACTCTCCGGCCCATGCGGGCGCCGCCAATTCGCACCGGGCACGTAGTTCCACCAGCGGAGATGGGCCGCCCCCGAGCCGTCCCGCAGCGGCACGGCCTCCTGCGGTGGTGTGAACACGATCGAGCCGGCGACGAGATTTTCCGGTGGGGCCCCCGGGAAGTCTTCCGCCGCAGGAGCCCGCTCGGCCACGGTCACATAGCCGGTGGCCTCCACAAAGGCCGCGAACTCGGTGTTGGTGACCTCCGTGGCGTCCATCCAGAAGCTGTCGACATGCACCCGGTGGATCGGGCGGGCGTCGTTCATCGGATCGGGGCCGCCGTGGGGGCGGCTGCGTGGATCGACGCAGCCCATGTCGAAGCTGCCGCCCGGGATCCAGACCATGCCGGGCGGGGGAACGGCATCGGCGGGTGGTCCGTTTCCCGGGGCGGTCGCCTTCCCGCAGCCGGCCGCCGCCATGGCAAGCAGGCACACGAGCCACGGCAGGCAGAGAATCGGGCGGAAGGACATGCGAAAAACGGCGTTACGCGGAGCGGCGGCGGAGCGTGCGCTCGAAGGTGCGGCGGAGTGCGAGGCGGCGATCGCCATCCCACCACTTGGAAAAACCCTTGCGGGCGCGATCGGCCAGCCGCTCCTCCCGCCGGCGGAGCTTCTCCAACACGTCGAGGTGGGCGGCCGCGGCGTCGTCTCGCGACCAACGGCGGAACCGATCGGCCGCCGCCGCGTGATCGGTGAAGTCACCCAGTGTTTCCTGCAACTGCTCGAGGGCCGCGTAGCAGCGGGAACGAACCCGTTCGGGAAACACCGTCGCGAAGATCTCGAGGATGTAACGAATCTTCTTCCCCTCGATGCGAAACGCATGGAGTTCCTCGGCTGTCCGCATCCGACGGTCAGCCGCAGCGAAGAAGTGGCCGACAAGCGGCCGAAAGCGGCGGCGGGCGTAGGCTGCAAACGTCAGCTGCTTGTGGGCCGTCGACTGTCGCCCCAGTCGCTCCAGAAGCCGTTCGGTGCGGTTGGCCCAGTCGGCCTCCAGCAGTCGTTCGTATCGGGCGCGGATCGGCTGCCGCGATACGACCCGCTGCCGTGAGAGCATCGCCACGAGACGGCCGCGAGCTTTCTGACCACCGGTCGATGTGGTCGTTGTTCGGGGGCGTTGCGACGATCCACGTTGCAGATCGTCGTTCAGACGGCTGGTGAGCACATCGAGATCACGGGCCTCGCCTGCGGCCTTTCGCAGCCGCCGGAGCTGCTTTTCAAACCAGGCCCGGCGCTTGGTCGGCAGCACTTCATCGAACGCTTTCAGCGCGGCAAGGGCCCGGCGGGTTGCCACCCGCAGCTGATGCACCTGCTCGGGGTCGCCAGCCGGCTCGCAGGCCCGCGGGAGAATTCCCCACACTGCGAGCAGCCGCTTGCGAAGCGTCCGGTCCGCCACCGTGACGACCGGCATCGAGCCGGCGTCGCTGACGATCCACTTGTTCGACGCTCTCATGCGACCAGTTCCCGAAAAGGTCGCAGTGTATCCTCGTCGGAGGGGGGCATGCCAGCCGCCGGGCCCGACCGGCACATTCATGACGATCGGCACCGCTCTCGGCCGTCAGGATGGTCACATCACCAAGCGTTACTGCTGTTTCGTGACGACAACGTCGGACGCGAAGATCGTGCCTGCGGCCATCGCCCCCTCGCCCGTCCAGAGGCGGCCGGTCAGGCAAATCTGATCGCCTGCTGCCACATATTCGACCTGGGCCGCATCGAATCGGACCACGACGTCCGCCGACAATGGCAGGAAGACCCGCCGCAGGCCCCCCGCCGGCTTGAGGAGCCGCATGGCCAGCCCATCCCCGCGAAGAGCCGTAATTCGGCCGACGATCTCGCTGCGGCTGTTGGGTGTGACGATGGCGGGCTCGAAATCCCGTGGCGGCGTGACGATTTCGATCGTCCCCACCTCATCGACGCCACGGCCCTGGGCATCGACCATCGCCTGCAGCCGCACGATCATGCCGGTGGTGAGCATGGCGGCCGAAGCCGGGCCATGCACCTGGAGCCCCGACACGCCGGCCGGATGCAGTTGGGCCACGAAGGTGGATTGCCTATCTCCGGTGCCACCAGCCTCGGTGAACGCGATCATACCGCCCGCGACGGTACCGGCTGCGGTCTCCACGATTCCCCGAAACTCAGCTTCCGGCAGGCTGTCGATCTGCATCTTGTTGTTTTCGACGGGGATCGTGATCCGCTTGTTGGTGCCGCGGCAGGCCCCGAGGCTCCAGAGCCGCTCATAGGCCTGCTGAATCAAAGCCGACTTGTAGAACGTTCCCCAGTGAATGCTGCCGTCTTCATTGATCGGGGCTGGAGGGGGCGCGGGGGGGCCGTAGCCTTGGGCTGGTGCGTGCCGCGACCAGCCGGCCAGCAGCACGGCGGCGAGGGTGACGGCGATCGCACGGGGGACGTTGGTGCAGCGGCGCATCGGGCCCTTCTCCGGTGGGTGGTCGGTCTGGCTCTCCCAGATCCACCGACACTACTTCGCGGGTCAGGCCATTGCAAAAAGCTCTGTGGCGTAGGCTTCAGCCTGCGAATACGGCTGGTGACGCGGCTCGGGCAACCCCTCGCTGAACCAACCGTATGCCGCCTGCCTGGAAGGCGGGCACATTTCGGCAAGCCGCCGGCGGGGGCCGGCGGGATCGCGCACCAGTGTCATTCCGCCGACG
>CAYZFV010000317.1:0-4559 GCA_964477765.1 uncultured Candidatus Kuenenia sp. | reverse complement strand
CGGGCCGCGGCGGCGGGGGCCGCCAGCGGGCCGGCGACGAGTTGGGAGGCGATGTTGACCTCCCTCATGTCGTTGACGATCACGGCGACCCGCAGCCCCGCCCGATTGGCCAGCACGTGATTGAGGAGCGTCGTCTTGCCCGCCCCGAGAAACCCCGACAACACGGTCACTGGCAGACGGTCGGCTGCATGAGAGGGCTGCTGAGACATACAGAACACTCCGGGGAGCGGGAATGGAACCAGACGATCGACCTCAACGACGCCAGCATACTGTTCTGCAACGCAATTGCAATTACATATGAAGTGCATTTGGTTTCCGCCGGCGGGCTGCACGCCGCTCTGATGCCGGCCCCCGAACTCGCCGGCCTGGGCTGGTTTTGCGGGGTATGCTTGAAGACAGGGATGAACGACAACCGTGAATTCGTCGAGGAGTTTCTCGTCGAGTCGAGTGAAAATCTCGATCAGCTCGACCGGGATCTCCTGGCGCTCGAACAAGCCCCCGGCGACCCGGAACGACTGGCGAGCATTTTTCGCACCGTCCACACCATCAAGGGCAATAGCGGCTTCTTCGGGTTTTCCAAGCTCGGAGCGCTCACGCACAGCGGCGAACACCTGCTCGGCCGCCTCCGCGACGGCAAACTCACGCTCAACGACCGCGTGACCGGCTCGCTCTATTCGATGGTCGATGCCGTACGGGCGATCCTGCAGTCGATCGAGACGAGCGGCACCGAGGGCGATCACGACTTCCGTGACCTCGCCCAGTCCCTCTCCGCGGCGGTGGTCGAAGCGGAGGCAGGGACCGACATGTGCCAGGAGCCAGCGGCCGCGACTCCCCCCGCGGCCGCCGTTGTGGAGCCTCCTGCCGGAGCCGCTGAACCAGCTCCAGCGACGCCACCTCCACCGGCTGAAGCCATCATCCCCACGCAGGCCCCGCCGGCCGTCGCGCCGGCACAGGCCCCGCCAACGCCCATCGTCACTGCCGCGGAAAGTTCGATCCGCGTCGATGTCGGCCTGCTCGCCTCGATTCTCGATCTGGTCGGGGAACTGGTGCTGGCCCGCAACCAGCTCCGCAGCATCGACACCGAAGATCCGGCCGTGCAGGCTGTCGCGCACCGCATCAACTCCGTCACCAACGCCCTCCAAGAAACGGCCGTCAAGACGCGGATGCAGCCGATCGATCATCTGTTCAGCAAGTTCCCCCGCACCGTTCGCGACCTCGCCGTCGCCCTCGGCAAAGAGGTGCAGCTGGCGATCGACGGCGCCGACACCGAGCTCGACCGCACGTTGATCGAGAGCATCCGCGATCCGCTCACCCACCTGATTCGCAATGCGGTCGATCACGGCATCGAAGTGCCTGCCGCCCGCGAGGCTACCGGCAAGCCCCGGGCCGGTCGCCTTCTGCTGCGGGCTTTCAATGAAAGCGGGCAGGTCACGATCGAAATCGAAGACGACGGCCGCGGCATCGATGTCGAGGCCGTGCGGGCCAAGGCGATCGCCAAGGGGCTGGTCACGCCCGACGCGGCGGCCGTGCTCCCCGCTGACGACGTGTTTCAGTTCATCTTCGAGCCGGGGTTTTCCACGGCTGCGGCCGTGACCAACGTGTCGGGACGCGGCGTCGGCATGGACGTCGTGAAGACCAACATCGAATCCATCGGTGGCACGGTCGATCTCCACAGCCGCCCCGGCAAGGGCACGACGATTCGTGTCCGCGTGCCGCTCACGCTGGCGATCATGCCGGCCCTGATCGTCCGCTGCGGCAACGAGCGATTGGCGATCCCTCAGGCCGCCGTGGGCGAATTGATCGCGCTCCGTCCCGATCGCTCCGGGCCGCGCATCGAAGGGCTCGACGGAGCGCCGGTGATCCGCGTTCGTGGCACGCTTGTGCCGGTCGTGTTTCTCGATGAGTTCCTCGGGCTTCGGGAACGCACCGCCTGCCGCCACGAGGGCACGGTGGTGCTCCTGCGGGTCGATGACCGCGAGTTTGGCCTCGTGATCGACGGCCTGCGAACGGTCGAACCATCCGCCGACGGCAGGCCGGCCGCCGAGGCGGTCAGCCTGACCACGATCGTCGTGAAGCCGATCGGGCCACTGCTTTCGCAGATCGGTGTCTATGCCGGCGCCACGGTGCTGGGCGACGGCGGCGTGGCGTTGATTCTCGACCTCCGCGGCCTGTTCCGGATGGCCGACCTGCCTCCCGTCGAGCAGCCAGCCACTGCAGGTGATGACGGGCTCCATGCGGAGGAACTCGCCGATCGCTACCTCGTCTGCCGCACCGGCGCCGGCCGACGGATCGCGGTACCCTTGGAGGATGTCACCCGGCTGGAGAGCCTTGTCGCCGCCGATCTTCAGCCCGTAGCGGGTCGCCACGTCGTGCGACGCGGCGACGGGTTTACTCCCGTGATCGACGTCGACAGCCTTTTCGGCAGTGCGGCCGCGGCCCCGCCAGCGGCTCTCCACATCGTCGTGCTCGGCACGGCAACCGGGAGCGTCGGGCTGGCGGTCAAGCAGATCATCGATGTCGCCACAGCCGAATCACCACTGCAGGCCGATCTCGCCACCGCCGGCATAGTCGGCTCCCTGTCGTTGGGTGGTCTGGCCACCGAGGTGCTCGATCTGGCCGCCACCCCTGCCTCCATACCCTCTTTCGACCTCAGGCCGTGATGAACGTCGCCACTCTGTCTACGTCGCCCCACGACCTCGAGGTCTGTGAATTTCTCGTGGGCGGCCACTGCTTCGCGGTTCCGTCATCGCTCGTCGCCGAGGTGCTCCATGCCGGGAGCCTCACGCCGGTGCCCTTGGCGGCCGATGCCATCGCCGGCCTGATCCACCTCCGCGGCCAGATCGTGCCGGTCATCGACATGCAGCGGAGGCTGGGGCTCGGCGCCGGGATCGCTTCTGGTGGAGGGCTTCTGGTGGTGCGGCTCGGCGACGATCACCATGCCCTGCGGGTCGACGAAGTCCTCGATGTCGACCATTTCCCCATCGATCGAATCGAGCCCCCGTCCGGCAGCCTGATCGATCCGACAGCCGATCCCCGCACCGGTGTTTTCGCCGCCGCCGAGCGGCTCGTGCATCTCCTCGATCCGCAGCGTATCGTGCATTCTCTCCTGCGGCCTCGGGTCTCCCCGGCCACCAGGTCTTCCGCCCACAAGCAAGGATCATCGCATGTCGGAACCGACTGACGCCGCCGACTCCCGTTTTGCCAGCTGGCTCTCCCTGCTCGGCAACCGGCTGCTCCTGGCCCTGCTTGCCGTCTCGCTCATCCCGCTGGCGATCACCGGCCTGTTGATGTACCGCTCGGCCGTCGACGGCCTGCGGGCCCAGGCCTTCAATCAGCTCGAGACGGTCCGAACCATCACGGCCAAGTCGGTGGAGCGGTATTTCACATCGATGGAAGACCAGCTGCGGATCATGTCCGAAGACCGGATGGTGGTCGATGCCCTGCGGCAGTTCACCGCCGGCTATCAGGCGATCCTCACCGACGACGGTACCGACGCCGCGGCCATCGACAAGGCCCGCAAAAATCTCGCCACCTACTACACTGGCGACTTCGCCAATGAATTCCGTCGCCGGGCCGAAAGCGACGTGGCTGTCCAGCCGCTTGTCGACGGCCTGCCCGACGCCGCGGCCTGGCTCCAGGATCTCTACATTCGTCGCAACGACAACCCACTCGGCTCGAAGCAACTCCTCGATGCCGCCGACGATGGCTCGGCCTACTCGAAGGCCCATGCCACATTCCATCCGATCTTCCGCAACGTTCTCGCCCGGCTGGGTATCTACGACTTTTTTCTGGTCGATGCCGGGACCGGCACGATCGTCTACTCGGTCTTCAAGGAGATCGACTTCGCCACGTCGCTCTTCAACGGCTCCTTCAGCGGCACATCGTTCGCGCGGGCGTGTAAGGAAGCCATTTCCAGCGGCCGCCGCGATACCGTCGCCTTCGGACCGTTCGAGCAGTACCTGCCGTCGTTTGACGCCCCGGCCAGCTTCATCGCCGCGCCGATCTACGACGGCCGCGATCTGCGCGGTGTCGTGGTGTTTCAACTGCCTGTCGACCGGATGAACGCCATCATCGGTGAGACGGTGGGGATGGGCGAGACCGGTGAGACCTATGCCGTCGGCCCCGACCGGCTCTTCCGCAGCGAGTCGCGGTTTACCCGCGACCTTGGTGTGAAGACCACGATCATCAATCCGAAGATCAAGGTCGACAGCGTCGCCGTCCGTTCGGCTCTCGACGAAGGAGCCTCGGGCACGGCTCTGATCCGTGACTATCGTGATCAGTCGGTACTCTCCTCGTGGACGCCCGTCACGATTCATCGCGACCCCGCCTCCCCCCGCCAGTCGGTCCGCTGGGCCCTGATCTCGGAGATCGACGAAGCCGAGGTGCTGGCCCCGGCGCATCGGCTGCGTAGGTTTGCCCAGGCCATTTTCGGCGTGACCGCCCTCGGCGTGTTGGCAGTTTCGACCGGCATTGCCCGTCGCCTCACCCGCGAGGCCCGTCGGCAGGCGGCTCTCGTGGCAGGCATCGTCGACAACACCCACGCCCTGGCCAGTTCGTCG
>CAYZFV010000316.1:0-3184 GCA_964477765.1 uncultured Candidatus Kuenenia sp. | reverse complement strand
GCCAAGAGCCAGATCGCCGCCGGCATCCTGCTCCCGCGGGAGGGACGGATCTTCTTGAGCGTCGCCAGCCCGCAGGCCAAGGAAACGATGGTGGGCTTGGCGCGGCGGCTGGTGGCGCTCGGCTTCGAGCTGATCGCGACGGAAGGCACGGCCCGCGCCCTCACCGCCGCGGGCATTCCCGTCGAGCCGATGCGGAAGCTCCAAGAAGGGCACCCCAACCTGCTCGACTATCTGATCGACGGCCGCGTGCATCTGATCTTCAACACGCCGCGGGGCAAGGGCGCCCGCACCGACGAGGGGCGGATTCGGGCGGCAAGCGTGCAGTATGGCGTGCCTTGCATCACGACGCTGCCGGCCGCCGAGGCCTGCGTGCGGGCGATGGAGGCGATGCGGACCGATCTCTTTTCCGTGCAGGCGATCCAAGATCGGTTTCCGGAGACGGCGGCGGCACGGTAGCCTCGGGGCATGTCGAGCCTGCCGCCCCCAGTAAATGAGCACTCCCGCGTCGCCATCCTCGGCGCCGGCTTCGGCGGCCTCGGGATGGCGATCCGGCTGCTCGAGACCGGCCGCAACGACTTCACGATCTTCGAGAAGGCGGCTGGCGTAGGAGGCACCTGGCGGGAAAACACCTACCCCGGCTGCGCCTGCGACATCGCCTCGCATCTCTACTCCTTCTCCTTCGAACAGGATTCAGGCTGGTCTCGCACGTATGCTCGGCAGCCCGAGATCCTGCGATACCTGAAACGGGTGGCGGCGAAGCACAATCTTTCTGATCGTGTTCGCTTCCATACGGAGATCGTGCGGCTCGACTGGGATGACGTCTGTCGCCACTGGCGGCCGACCGCCGCCGACGGCCGCCGGTTTACGGCCGACGTCGTCGTGGCCGGCGTGGGAGGCCTGCATGTGCCGCGGTTCCCGGAACTGCCGGGGCTCGAGACTTTCGCGGGCCCGGCCTTCCATTCGGCCCGCTGGCGGCACGACGTCGATCTCGCCGGCAAACGCGTGGCCGTGATCGGCACCGGTGCCAGCGCCATCCAGATCATCCCCGCCATCGCGCCGCAGGTGGCCCGGTTGCTCGTCTTCCAGCGGACGCCGCCGTGGGTCTTGCCGCGACACGATCGGCCGGTCTCCCGCCGGGCGCGGTGGGCATTCGACCATGTTCCCGGCATGCAACGGCTGTGGCGGACCCTTCTTTATATAGAGTCGGAGACGATCGCCATCGGCTTTACGCTCTGGCCGTGGCTGCTCGGAAGCTGGCAGCGGGAGTCGCTGGCGCTGCTGGCCCGGCACATCAAGGATCCCGCCCTCCGCGCGGCCCTCACGCCGCAGTACACGATGGGCTGCAAGCGGGTCTTGCTCTCCGACGACTATTATCCCGCGCTCGCCCGCGACAACGTGGAGGTGACCACCGCGAAGATCACCGCGATCCGGCCGCATTCGATCGTGACGGCCGACGGCGTGGAACGGCCGGTCGATGTGCTCGTGCTGGCCACCGGATTCCGCACGTTCAATCCGGCCATCGAGATCGACATCCGCGGCCGGGGCGGTCGCCGACTCGCCGACGACTGGGCCGCGGGGCCCGAGGCCTACAATGGCCTGATGGTGGCGGGCTATCCAAACCTCTTCCTGCTGATGGGCCCCAACTCCGGACTCGGTCACAACTCGATCGTGTTCATGCTCGAGGCCCAGGTCCGCTACGTGCTCTCCTGTCTTGAACTGCTCGAGACCGGCCAGTTTCCGGAGATCGACGTGCGGCCCGATGTGCAGCAGTCATTCAACGAATGGGTGCAGCGGCGGTTTGTGCGGACGGTGTGGGGCTCCACCGCCGGTTCGGCCTCGACCGTCTGGTCGTGGCGACGGCCCTGCTCGACGTGGTATCGCGATCCGAGCGGCAGACTCTCGGCGCTCTGGCCCGGGTTCTCCGCGTCGTACTGGTGGCGGCTGCGACGGGCCGAACCGCGCGACTTCGTAGCGTCCCCACCGCTCGTGCCTTCGACGGCTCAAACCATTCATTCATAAAGTCGGCTATGGAATTTCCTCCTGTTCACGCCGTGCCGCGGCCCTTGCCGGCGGCGACGCTCGACGAGCCACCCCGATTGACGGCGCGAACGCTTGAAGGGCTCGAGTGGCTGCTTGCGCAGGAACTCGAGGCGGTGGGGGGGCGTGACCTACGGATCGGCAGGCGGACGATCGAGTTTTCAGCCGCGGCCGGCAAGGAGCGGGAGACGCTGTATCGCGCCGTGCTCGAAAGCCGCACGGCGATCCGCGTGCTCGAGCCGCTCGGGCGGTTTCGGGTCGACTCCCCGGAATCACTCTATCGCGCGATCCAAGAACTCGACTGGACCGAGCAGCTGAAGACGTCCGACACGCTACGGGTCGATGCCGCGATCCACGATACGTTTCTCACCCACTCGCTCTACGCGGCGCAGGTGGTCAAGGACGCGGTTGTCGATCAGCTCCGCACGCCGAGCGGCAAACGGCCCAGCGTGCAGTTGCGGGGAGCGACGCTGCGGCTGGCCCTCCATCTCGTCGGTGACGTGGCGACGATCTTTCGCGATGCGGCCGGGCGATCGCTGCACCAGCGGGGCTGGCGACGGGGGGATGTCGAGGCGCCGCTCTCGGAAGTGCTGGCGGCCGGTATTCTCGGTATCGCCGGCTGGTGGCAACCCGGCAACGCGGTGCATGGCACCTCCGGTGAGCCGATTGTGGATCCTTTCTGTGGCTCGGGGACACTCGTGATCGAGGCGGCCACGATCGCGGCGGGCATGGCCCCGGGGCTGTGGCGGGCCCGCCGCCAGGGGCATGGCTTTTTTCGGTTTCGCGACTGTGACAAGGCGTTGGCGGCCCGGCTCGTGGCGGAGTTGGAGACCCGCGGTTGTCGTCCGGCGGGAACGTTTCAGGGCAGCGATCTCGATCCGCAGGCAGTCGCCGCCGCACGGGCCAACGCCGAGGCGGCCGGCGTGGCGACGCAGGTGGTGTTTGACCAGCGGCACTTCGAGGAGGCCCGGCCGGTCGGTGCCACCGGCTTGGTCGTCACCAACCCGCCCTACGGGGAACGGCTGCCCTTGCCGCGGGCGGCGGCGCTCTTTCGCCGCATCGGCGACTGGCTCGTGGCGCACGGCGGCGGCTGGCGGGCGGCGATCCTGGCCCCCGACGCGCCTGCCACGAAACACCTCGGCCTCCG
>CAYZFV010000315.1:0-3783 GCA_964477765.1 uncultured Candidatus Kuenenia sp. | reverse complement strand
GTGCCGATGGCGACGGCGAGAGCGTCGACCCCGGTGGCCGCCACGAAGCGGGCCGCTTCGTCGGGATCGGTGAGCAGCTGGTCGTGCGACAGCTTGCCGGTGGCACCGTGACCATCCTCGGCCTCGCCCTCACCGCTCTCGAGCGAGCCCAGGCAGCCGAGCTCCCCCTCCACCGACACGCCCTGCCGGTGGGCGAGATCGACCACCTCCTTGGTGACCTTCACGTTGTAGTCGAAGTCGGCCGGCGTCTTGCCGTCTTCCTTGAGCGAGCCGTCCATCATCACGCTCGTGAAGCCGTGGTCGATCGCGCTTTGGCAGGTGGCCGGTGAGTTGCCGTGATCCTGATGCATGGCGATCGGGATGCTTGGATAGAGCTCGGCCGCGGCCAGCATGAGGTGGCGGAGATAGTTGTCCTGACTGTAGGAGCGGGCGCCTCGCGAGGCCTGCACGATGACGGGGGAGTCGGTCTCTTGCGCCGCCTCCATGATCGCCTGGATCTGCTCCATGTTGTTGACATTGAAGGCGGCCAGGCCGTAGCCGTGTTCGGCGGCATGGTCGAGCAGGATGCGCATCGGGACGAGGGGCATGGCAGAATCTCCTCAGGCGGGGGCGGGATATCGATCGCGGGTCTTGAAGCATAGAAACTCCGGGTTTTCTCCACAAACGCCCCCGACCAAAAGGCCGCGTGCTACGATTCGGAGGATCCCAGCATCGGATGCGGCCATGGATTTCAAGCCTACGACCGACCCCCTGAAAAGCTTCCTCTTCGTGGCCGGAGGCTGGATCTGCGTGGGCCTGGCGGTGATCGGGTCGGTGCTGCCGCTGCTGCCGACCACGCCCTTTCTGCTGTTGGCGAGCTGGTGCTTCTACCGCGGTTCGCCCCGCATCCACGCCTGGCTTCACCGCTCCAAGACGTTTGGCCCCACGCTCGACGACTGGCAGCATTACCGCGGCATCCGCCGCAGCGTGAAAAATCGCGCCTTCACGCTCGTCGGCGTGGTGGTGCTCGTCAGCCTGGTGCTCGGCAGCCTGCCGTGGTGGCTCAAATACATCGCGCTGGCCGCCGTGGCTGTCGGCCTCTACACGATCTGGAACGTGCCGACGATTCCCGACGAGGCGCCCCTCGCGCCGCGGACGATCGCGGAATAAGTGGGCGAGAACGCGTCACCAGAAAGCACCGGGCGCGAGTTCGGTGCCGTTGTTTGAAACAAAAGCACCGGCCGCAAGCCTGGTGGCAGAAGCGAAACTGGCTGGTGCGCCCGCCCGCCGGCATGCGCCTGGCGGCTTTGTGGGGACCAGCTTGCGCCCACGAAGCACCGGGCGCAAGCCTGGTGGCTTGCAGATGCACTCTATGCGTCGATGTCGCTCGCCGGCTCGGGGAGGAAGAAGCTCACGAGGAGGCCGATCACGCAGATCGTGGTGCCCACGATCGCGGCGGCGGTGGAAAACTTGAGCGGAGCCGACTCGTAGGGCATCAGACCGGCGACGAGCGACGTGACCGCGGCGGCCGAGGTGCCGATCATGCGGCCGCCGATGTTGGCGGCGAAGCTTTCGCCTGTGCCACGAAGATGCACCGGGAACACATGCGGCAGGTAGTTGCCCCAAAACGAGAGCTGACCAACAGTGACAAGCCCCACCAGAAACATCCCCAGCGACATCGTGGTGATCGGCAGCCGACCGAGGTAGGCCCACTCCAGCGGGATTTCAAAAAACGTCGTGTTGGGCCAGCGAACAAAAAACCAAAACACGAGCGGCACCAGCAGGAGCCCGGGAATCTGCAGCATCCTCAGCTTCCAGCCCCAGGCGACCGCCGCCGCGAGCACCACGGCCATCAGGCAGCGGCCCACGAGCCCGCCGAGTTCCTGCACCTTCGTGTATTCGGCGGCCGTCTTCTGGCTCGTGCGGGCTCCCGCGGCGCGGGCCACGACGGCCAGCTTCTGGGGATCGTTTTCGCCTTTCTCCCGCGCTGCGGTCGCAGCCCGTTCGCCGGCCTTCGTCGCCGCCTCCTTCACCTCGGCGAGCCCCGGCACCATCTGGGGCATCTGCTGAATCGCCCCGAAGGCGATGCCGAGCGTGCAGGCAAAGCCAAGCGCGGTGGTGAGCGTCGTGCGGCGCAGATCGGGCGCAAAGAGCGCCGCAATGGTCGGCCGCTTGAGCGTGCCCGCCGCCCGCTTCGCCGCCCACACCGGCGACTCGGGTAGAAACGGACGGATGAGGATCAGCGGGAGGGCCGGCAGCAGCCCCGACATCAGCGTGTACCGCCAGGCCTCATGCTGATGGGCGGGCTCGATCGTTCCCAGGAAGGAGAGCCATGCGGGGAGCTGGATCGCGGGAAATCCGCTGCCGTATTGAATGGCGATGCCATTGGCGACAGCGACCATCAGGCCTCCGATCGACGAGAAGGCCTGCGTGTAGCCGAGCACCCGCTCCCGCTGCTTGGGGTCGGGAAACAGTTCGGCCAGCCAGGCCACCGCGGCGACAAACTCTACACACACGCCGACAAACACGAAGCAGCGACAGACGAGCAGCATCCACAGATTCGTGGAGAACCCGGCGAAGAAGGCGGCAAAGGCGTAGATCAGAATGCTCCAGGTGAGCACGCGACGGCGGCCGAGCCGGTCGGTGAGATATCCGCCGAGCAGGCCGAAGAGGCCGCCGCACAGGGCCGGCACATAGAAGAGAATTCCGACCCACCGCAGAAAGCCGGGGCTGCCCGGCTGAAATCCACCCAGCTCCAAGAGCGCCGGCCGGGCGATCAGCGGAAGCATCAGCAGTTCATAGATGTCGAAGGCGAAGCCGATCGCGGCGATCGCGCAGACAAGCCAGCCCACCAGCGTGAGCCGACCGCCAGCAGTCATCCCCGGAGACGCCGGGGAACCTTCGGGAGAACGAGCCATGCGACGACCTCGCGGGGGGACCGTAAAAACGGATTGCCGATCAGGCTTGAAAGCCTATCGGCAACCCGGCCCCCCGTCATGGTCGTAGCATCACGGGCCGATCGAAGGCGGACACTTGGCGAGGAAATCGCGGGGGCCGCGGGTCGTGTAGTAGGGGTAGGCCACGGTGCCGGACGGCGGGCCGGCCGGCGTCGTGGCGCCGTAGTCTGAAGCCGCCAGGGCGGCCCGCTCCTCAGGTGAAAGATGATGCTTGGCGAGGCCACCATAGCGGCCCACATGCCGTGGGCGGCAGGTGCCGTCGGCGCAGTCGTTGCAGCCGGCGGGCCCGCAGGTGCCCGTTTCACACCCGCCGGGGCCACAGGCCCCGGTTTCGCACGCCCCACCTTCGCAGCCGCCGCCGTGGCGATGGCTGTAAGGGCCGTCGGCATTCAGGAGAAAGAGCCGATCGACGATGGAGCAGCCGCTCGCCATCGAGATCACCGACATCGCCAGCAGCAGTCCGGAAGCGCTTTTCATGGGAGGTTTCCCCGGGGCCAAACCGAAAGCATTGAAGGTCTGGCAAACGGTATCGGTCGCCGGGGTCGCACCGATTGAGAAAACCCCACGCCCACCAAGCTGGGCAGAATGGACAAACTCAGGCCGAATAGCGGCCGGCGATCAGCGAGATGTTTTGGCCGCCGAAGCCGAAGCTGTTGGAAAGCGCGTGGTCACATTTTCCTTCGCGGGCCTGATTGGGCACGTAGTCGAGATCGCAGTTGGGGTCGGGCGTCTCGTAGTTGATCGTCGGCGGGAGCACGCCGTCGCGGATCGCCAAGAGGCACACGATCAACTCGGTGGCGCCGGCTGCCGCGATGAGGTGGCCCATCATGCTCTTCGTGCTCGAGAC
>CAYZFV010000314.1:0-3750 GCA_964477765.1 uncultured Candidatus Kuenenia sp. | reverse complement strand
CAGGCGTGGGGCACGTCGGCGAGCAGTTTGATCCCCCGATAGCCACAGCCGGCAATCCGGGCGATCGCCTCGTCGACGGACACGTTGAGATAGGCATTGGAACTAAACGCAAGCTGCAGCGGCATAACGGTCACCTGAAGGCACTGTTTCGCAAAGTGTAGCCACTGGCTCAACTGCTGGCGCTACGGTATTTGGCGAGCGCTGATTGGAAGACAAGCCGGGAGACCACGAGCGACGCGAGAGCGGCGACGAGCGTGCCGGCAACCGGCCACCAGGCGTGGCCTGTCAGGGGCTGGGCAATGACCCGAGCCGGGATGTTGACCACCAGCAGGATCGGGATCACAAACGTGCAGACCGCGCGGAGCGGGCCGCCCCACGGCCCGGCATAGATCTCGGCCGGATACCGGGAAAAGTTGGTGATGTAAAACCAGAAGTCGTAGAGGCTCTGATTGCGGCCCATCAGGATCGTGGCGGCCGCGAGCATGATGATCAGACCATAGAGGATCGCCACGCCACAGAAGATGAGCACTGGATAGATCGCCCAAGCGACCGGTGGCGGTGGGTGGTCGAGCCGCGCGAGAGACCAGGCGAGCAGGCCAATGCCGACGAAACCGTTGGCGAAAGAGGAAAAATCGACTCGGTGCATCGACAGCAAAAACTGCGCGTCGAGCGGCCGCACGAGCACGGCGTCGAGCCCGCCCGTGCGGACCATTTCGGTGAGCTCCTCGGCACTCGGCATGAACAACGCCTGCACAATCGCGTTGATGATCATGCCGGTGGCGACGAAGGCAAAAAACGGTGGCTTCGTCCAGCCCGTGTTGGCACCGATCTCCGGCGTGAACTGGAAGACGAGCAGGTAGAAGGCGAGATTCATCGCCATCCACCCCAGGCTCGTCGCACACTCGAGCACGAAGTTTGCCCGAAAGGTCATGTCCCGAATCAGGCAGGCCCGGGCAAACATCCAGAAAATAGAAAAATAGCGGCTCATCCTCCGAACGCACTCCACCGCCTCGTGCCCCGCCACCAGGCGATGCGACACACGATGAGCATCACCGCGACCCAGGCCGCCTCCGCGACCAGCCCGCTGGCGAGCTCGGCCCCACGGATCTTTCCCAGCCAGACGGCAGCCGGAAAGTAGGCCGTGTAGTGGAAGGGCAGCCAGCGAACCACGTCGGCCAGGCTCACGCCGGGGATGCCCGTGGCAATGCCGGTGAGCATGTCGAGCGGAAACATGTGGCCGGAGAGGAGGTATTGCACGAGCATGTAGGCGAAGACGAGGCTCGATACCTCCAGGAACCAAAAGCCGAGCATCCCGAGCGCCGCCTCCATGAAGAAGCCGAGTAGAAACGACATCACCAGCGATGCGAGAAAGGCGAGGATCGTCGCCGCATCGGGCACGGGCGGGAAGTAACTGCGGCACAGGAAAAACACGAGGCCGAAGGGGAAGATGGCCACGAGGTAGTAGACGATCTTGTGGGCGATGCGAGCCGCCAGGAGAAACGAGACGTAGTCGACCGGCTGCACGAGGTATTTCTTCACTGAGCCGTCGCGGATACTGCGGGCGATGCCGCTGGAAAGCCCCGGCATGCTGGAGAAGGCCCGCGTGACCATCGTGAGCAGGTAGTAAGCCACGATGTCGTTGCGTGAATAGCCGGCGATATCGGGGCGGCTGGTGGCGGCGAAGACGGCGGTCCACAGGAAGATCTGCGTGACAATCGGCAGAAACCGCATCAGCGTGCCGAGGATGAAGTCGCCCCGGTAGACGAGCCGCTCCTCGATGCAGATGGCGAGCATCGTCAACCACGTCCGCAGGCCGGCCAGCGGCCGCGACGGCGAGCCGGATTCGCCAGCGTGTACGGTCGTCGCTCCAGCCTGGCTCATGAGGCGATCTCCGCCGTCGCAGGGCTGGACGATGCCGGACGGGTGGTCGCCGAGCGAAACAGTTCGGCCACGATCTGCTCCAGCGGCACGTCCTCCACCGAAATATCACGGACGCCGTTCCCCCGCAGGATCTCCGGCAGCACGTCGGCGATGCAGGTCCGATCGATCCGCAGAATCACCTGGGGGCCACGGATCTCGCAGGGATAACCGAGTCTTTCCAGGTGGCGGGCCGCCGCTGCATCGTCGAGGTCGAGCGTGACGATCTTGTGGGTCGTGAAGCGATCGACGATCTGGGCCAATGAGCCGTCGTAGAGAATGTCGCCGTGGGTGATCACGACCACCCGCTCGCAAAGTGCCGCCACGTCTTTCATGTAGTGGGTGGTGAGCATCACCGTGACCTGCCGCTCCCGCTGCACATGCCGCAGAAACTCGTGGATCGTGTGCTGGGCCACCACGTCGAGGCCGATCGTCGGCTCGTCGAGAAAAAGCACCTCCGGCTCATGCAGGAGCGCGGCGACGAGTTCCAGCTTCATCCGCTCACCGAGCGACAGCTCCCGCACCGGCTGAAGGATGAGCTTTCGCACCCCGAGCATGTCGACCAGTTCATCACGGGTGCGGGCAAACCGTGCCGGATCGATCCGGTAGATCTCCTGGTGGAGCCGGAAGCTTTCTGCCGCCGGGAGATCCCACCAGAGCTGGTTCCGCTGCCCCATCACGAGGGCAAACCGCCGCCGGAAATCGTCGGCCCGCTCCCAGGGCACATGGCCGAGCACGTGGGCCGTGCCCCGCGACGGCGTGATGATCCCGGAGAGGAGTTTCAGGAAGGTCGTCTTGCCGGCACCGTTGGGCCCCAGGAGCGCCACAAACTCCCCGCGGCCCACCTCGAGATCGACGCCCCTCAGCGCCTCGACCACGCGGCTCGAGCGATGGAAGATGCCGCGGATGCTGGCCAGCAGCCCCTCGGGCTTGTCGAAAACGCGGTATTCCTTGGCGAGGCCGGCGACGCGGATGACCGGGGCGGCAGGGGCCGACAGTTCGTGCATGACGAAAGAGTATAGACGCCACGGTATAAAGGGGGGTTCAACGAGCCGCCGTCCCCCCGCCCTGCCCTCCATGCCCTCACCCTTCCGCATCGGCCTCGGCCACGACACGCATCGGCTCGAACCGGGCACCGGCCTCGTGCTTGGCGGCGTGATGATCGAACACGACCAGCGGGCCGTGGGCCACAGCGATGCCGACGTGCTCCTCCATGCGATCACCGACGCGATCCTCGGCGCCGCGGCGCTCGGCGATATCGGCGAGATGTTTCCCGACACCGACCCCGCCAACAGGGGTCGCGACTCGGCCGCCATGCTCGCGGCCGCGATGGCCCGCGTGCGGGAGGCGGGCTGGCGGATCGAGAATCTGGATTGCGTGATCTTCGCCCAGCGGCCCAAAATCCTGCCGCACCGCGAGGCGATCCGGCAGCGGGTGGCCGCGGTGCTCGGCATCGGCGGCGACGCCGTCTGGCTCAAAGCCAAGACGGGCGAGGGCGTGGGGCCGATCGGTCGGCAGGAGGCCATCGCGGCCGAGTGCGTGGCCCTGCTGACCCGGGATGCGTAAACGACGGCGACAACACCCAACCACGAGAACGACATGGCGGCGACGAATCTTCCCACGATCGAGGTCTACAGCACGCTCACCAAGAAGAAGGCGCCGCTCGAGACGGTGCGACCCGGCCGGGTGGGGATGTATCTCTGCGGCCCCACGGTCTACAAGCCGAGCCACATCGGCCACATGGTCGGCCCCGTGATCTTCGACACCGTGAAGCGGTATCTCGAGTATTCGGGCTGGAAGGTGACGTGGGTGGTCAACATCACCGACGTCGAC